>CALLNY010000074.1 GCA_938005475.1 uncultured Bacteroidia bacterium
TGGTACATTAAAAACCAAAAAGTTATAATAAATCCTAGGATGGTTAGTAAATCTAATCCCAAAGTTTTAAAATCTTTTTTAGATATTAATTCATATAAAAGAAAAGAAAAAGTAATTACCCCCGAAACAATTCCTACATTAGCTTTAACAAATAATGCGTAAGCAGTTAAGAAAAAAGCCGCATACTTGTAATAACGAACCTGAGTTAAATAAAATAAACAATAAAAAGCAATTAAATTGAAACGAATTAAGTCATAAAAATTGATAAACAAACAAATTAAATAAGCAATAACAAAAGCAACAATAGTTTTTAGGTGGTTTTCAAGAGTTATTAATGAGTAAATATTAAAAAATAGAAGCAATTTTAAAAAAGCGGTGATTATAACCGATAAAATTACATTGTTATACAAGGGATAAGTAACGAAACAGAGAGGACCGTGAGGGAAAATGATATGTTTACCTATGGTTAGGTCCTTTTCAAAGATATAATTGAAAAGCCAAGACAAGGAAGGGTCAGTTCCGATGGAGTAATCCCAATCTAGATTGGGAAATGTACCAATAATGATTATGAAGCTAAAAAAAGCCAATTTCAGGTAGTTTACATAGTTTATGTTTTTTCTTTTCATGTTATAAGAGTATCCAGTTCATGGCAAAATTAGTATTATTTTTTTATTACTATAAATAAGTTAAAATTGCGGAGCTGATAACAATAAGCACTACAAGAATCTCTGTGTTCTCTGTGGTGAGTTTTTTTTACTATAAAGGGCATGGAGAGAGACACCTTAGGTTGTTTCGGAACGTAGCCACAGTTTTAGAAAAAGGTTTTTTAGTAAAATAATAATTTACACTTTAAAGTAAACTTAAATTCTAAAACCTGTTAATGAAACAGCACTATTGCTATATTTTGCGTAATTCATTTATAAGCAATTAGTTATATTGATTTTCAATATCTCCAATAATTTTTACTTAATTGGGTTGAGGTCTATAAAAATAGATTTTACCAACATTTAAATCCTGTAAATTGATAACAGAAGTTTTGACAACTCTTCCCCAGTCAGAGGTATTTTGGTGGGCTATTTCATACTCTTTCTTTTTTAGCACTTTATAAACGATAGCAGTATGTTGGATCATTGTTTCTTTGTAAATGAAATCGTTTTTTTTGTATTCAAAAACGACATTAAAGAATTGAATAATGTCACCTGGTAAGATAATATCTTTGTCGGGGTCTAGGGGTTTTCCATAGACAAATTTTCCGTCCCATTTGGCATTAAATTTATCAAGCGGTACAGCGGCAAGGTCCCAGCATTCTCCTCGGTCTACAGTTTTGTTCATATTTTCTTTAACGAAATTAATAATTTTTTGATTGAGGGGAGGAAGTTGCGCGTTTAGGATAAAAGGAATCCATAAAAACCCCCAAGACATAATGAATGCTAATAAGCCTTTTGATAATATCCTTCTATTCATATTTTTATTATTCACTAATAATTTCAAACTCAATTCTACGATTTAAAGCCCTACCTTCAACAGTGTTATTATCTGCAATAGGTTTGGCATTGCCAAAACCTTTAAAACTTAATTGATTTCCATTTACTCCTTTGGCTTTTAGATAGTTAACAACAGCCATTGCTCTTTGTGTAGATAACCGAATATTGTAGTCTTGGTCTTTACCTATATCGGTATGCCCGTTTACCTGGACTTTAATGTTAGGATGATTAATTAGGAAATCAGCGATTTTATCTAAAAGGGATTTTGCGGATTCATCAAATTCAGCGCTAGAAGGTTTGAAGTTGATATTTCCTAATACGGCTTTTGCACCGACCGATATTTTGGTGAGTTCTGCATTAAAAATCACTACTTCTTCCCCTTCCTTTTCAATTTTAATTTCTTTTTCGAAAGGTAAATAACCTTCTTTGTAAACATATACTTTGTAAGTACCAGGCTGTATAATGTTTTTATAGCGACCTTCAAAATTGGTTTTCCATTTGATAATTTTTTGAGTGGATAGATCTTTAATTTCTAAATCGGCTTCAATACCTTTATTGTTAGCAATATCCGTAATCATACCAGCAAGAAAAAATTGTTTTTCTTTGGGTTTTTCTTTTGTAATTTCGATTTTACGGATAGCATGATTGTTAAAATCAGCAACATAAATAAATCCTCTGGGATCTTTTGCGAGTTCAATGGGGTTATTAAAGCGGGCTTTCAAGCCTTCTCCATCAATCAAACCAGGGTTCCCATTTCCTGCAAGTACTTTTACAACTTTTGTACTCATGTTCACAAATAAAACTACATTTCCAGGACCATCAGCAATATATAAATCCCCATCGTTATCTACGAGTATACCACCACCATTTCCAGAACTTAAACCACTAGATTGAAAACTAAGCCTTCCTATTACGATAGTACTATCTACAAAGCCTTTCAAATCCTTAGATAAGACCGTAGTAATATAACCTGAAGGAGTAATCTTTCGTATAGCACTATTGTAAACATCCACTATAAAGATGTTACCATTCTTATCTATTGAAAGGCTGGCGGGTCCTGCAATTTGTGCATATTCACCTGTACCATCTTTGTAACCTTTTCTTCCTCCAACAAAAGTAGAGACCTGCCCCTCAGGAGTTATCTTACGGATAGCATGATTTTCAAAATCACCTACATATAAGTTGCCTTGTTTATCAGAAACGACAGCTAATGGATATCGGAACATGGCTTGATCCGCTTTTCCATCTTTATAACCTTCAATACCTAATCCTGCATAAGTAGAAACTTGCCCATCAGGAGTAATTTTGCGTATACAATGATTGTAATAATCGCAAACAAAAAGATTTCCACTTGGGTCAACTGTCATACCACATGGACCATTAAACCGAGCTTCTTGGGCTGGACCATCCTTAAATCCTGATGCTCTACTGCCCGCATAAACAGAAACCTCTCCATCAGGAGTTACTTTACGAATACAATGATTGCCTTGATCCGCTATATATAAATTCCCTTTTGAATCCACTGCTAAACCATTTGGTTGATTTAATAATGCATATTTTCCTACTCCATTTTTAAATCCCCTAATTCCTCCGCCTACATAGTAACTTACTATCGCTCTCTGTGCAAATGAAAATAATGATAAATGACAAAAAAGCAATAAAAATAGTTTATTCATTAGTTTTTGATTTTGCATTTTTTATACGCAAAAATTATTCCATTGTTTCATGAAACTTATTTATTTCATATTTTTTGCATATTTACAGTTGTGAATTGAAGGATTAGCTTTTCGCAGAATCATTAAGCCGATGCAATTCAAATTCATTTCTCAAAAAATAAAAAGCTTATAAAAGTCTTAATTGAGGGATAGGAAGTCTTTAATATAGTAGACCAAATCATTAACTGCCTCCAAATTCAAGGTATGACCTTTTTCTGGAATTAAAATCCATTTCGCATAAGATAAATTTTTTACAATTTCTTTACCTATCTCAGGCGTTGTAATTAAATCTTCTTCTCCGAAAATCGCTAAAACAGGTTTATGAAAACTCTTTAAAGGATTTCTATAATCACCAGAAACAGCAGTTGCCATAGCAAGTTTTTGTAACCTTGAAACAGAAATAGGAAAATTCTTACGTAATTCTTTAAGCGTTTCAATAGGAATAACCGGATTTTCGTAGTAAGATTTGCCAAGTGCCCAAGGAGTTAAAATATCAGAAAATAATTCATAACCTCCCTTCTGTAATGCGATTAACCAGCTCTCACCCACAGCCTCAAAATGCTTAGGCTTATGCGCAAAAGTAGAAATCAGTACACTTTTGGGGATGAAATTCGTATAATGATACATCATACGCATAGCTACCGCGCCCCCATAGGAAATCCCAACAGGTATATACTCTTGTAATCCTAAAAATTGACATAATTCATGCACAACTTGAGCATGTTGCTCAAAAGTCAAATATTCTGAATATTCATCAGATTGCCCTTGAAAAATTAAATCTAACGTCAAACAAGAAAAATCTTTTTTTAGTCCTGCAACAACGCCTGTCCATGACATTGTGGATTGTGTTAACCCTCCAATGAATACTAACGTAGTATTTAATTGGGAGTTCTCATGATATTCGTAATAAACATTACCGTATGAACTTTGAAAAAAAGGCATATTGGATTTTAAGTAGTCAAAAATACAAAAAATTATTTTTGCATCGTTAAATTTATTATTTTTTGTATAACTATTTAAATTTTAAATTTCAAATACTAACATCGTATGAAAGCTAAAAGAAAATTTTTGGTACGAAATGACTTAATGAAAAGATACCCAGAACGCAAACAGCATTTAAAATATCACGAAAAATTCGCTTTAAAAATTTTAAGAATTATATCCAATTGATAAACAATAATTTAGCATATTATGTATCACTACCAAATTTGAAATATCAGCAGTTGGTAATAAAAAAATTGGTACATTTGGCAAAAAATTTGCATACAGATGGCTGTTAATTTTAAGATTTACAAGATAATGCGAAACTCAATTTTTATTGGTATACTACTTATTACGAGTTTGGAGTCCTATGCCCAAGTACAATTTTTTAATGGAAATTGGAAAGAATTATTAGCAGAAGCCAAAAAGAAGAATAAACCTATTTGGGTAGATTTTTATGCAGTATGGTGTGGACCCTGTAAAATGATGACAAAGAACACTTTTGAAAATAAAGAAGTTGGTGATTACTCTAATGCTAATTATATAGCCTACAAAATAGATGCAGAAAAAGGGGAAGGACCCGAATTAGCCGATAAATATCAAATCAACGCATATCCTACTATAGTTTTTTTAGATCCTAACGGGAATCATATCAAAAATTCCGTAGGTTACAAAACTCCAGAACAGTTTTTAGCTGAATTAAAAGCGAACGTAAACCTTAAAAAAGAAGGAACCACCACTGAAACCCCTGTTACCTTTTTTCAAGGCTCTTGGGCTGATTTACTAAAAGAAGCTCAAAAAACAGGTAAACCTTTCTGGGTTGATTTTTATGCAGTATGGTGCGGACCCTGTAAAATGATGTCTAATAGAACCTTTAAAGATAATTCCGTAGGGGCTTTCTCCAACAAAAATTATATCGCATATAAATTAGACTGCGAAAAAGGGGAAGGACCCCAATTAGCTTCTAAACATAAAATCAATGCTTATCCAACGATTATTGCTTTTGATGCTAATGGTAATGAAATCCAAAGACATGTTGGTTTTATGGACGCCGCCCAATTTGAAGAATGGCTTAAAAAAGGCATTGAAAAAACAACAAAAAAAAATAAAGGTCATGGAGATAATAATTCCCCTGAATATCAATTCAAAGATTATTGGAAACTTAAAGAACCCTTCTACCAACAAACCAAATCTGCTATTCTATCAGATGAAGAACAAAAAAATCGCTATGAACAAGCCTATCAATTAGGAATAAAAAAAGATGATTATTCTTACGAAGATTTAGTACATAAGTGGTCAAATGAAGCAAAAAAAAGCTATATTTGGAAATATGATATCGGATTTTATTTAGGTGCTAAAAAATATGACAAGATTATAGAAATTATTGAGCCCCTTTTTAATTCTCAACAACTCTCTGAACAAGAGCTTCACTGGATAGCATTAGAGTTTTTAAAAGCGGAATACGTAAAACCTGAAGTCATTAAATGGTTAAACGCCTCTATCAGAATACAAAGTTCTGCTGAAAAGTTAGATACAAAAGCTGGACTATATTATTTATCAGGAAAATCGCAAGATGCTTTAGAGGCAATTAACCAAGCAATAAAAATCAACAAACAATTAGAATCATCACCCATTATTAAAGCATTAGCAAATCAAGCAGTTATAGCTAAAAATGACTAACCCAACAAAATTAATAAATTAAAAAATTTTTGGATAGTTTGTATAGAAATAGTAATTTTGCAACTTATAAAAAGTAGAAGGTTTAAGAGTTATGGCAAATACAAAATCAGCAAAAAGAAGAATTAGAAACTCAGCAAGAAAAAGACTGCTAAATAGATTTCAGAAAATCGGTGTTAAACGTGCTATTAAAGATTTATTAAAAACTACTGACCCCATTTTAGCAAAAGAAAAATTACCCAAAGTAATTAGTGGGATTGATAAACTTGCAAAAAAAAATATTATTCATAAAAATAATGCGGCAAATAAAAAATCTAAATTAGCAAAGTTCGTTAACAAATTAGCCGTAACAGGTAACTAAATTATATTGAATAATGAAAAATTTTACGAATTGACTATTTCCCCCAATAGTCAATTTTTTATTATCTGAAGTTAAAAAATAGTAAAATAAAAACATTTTAAAAGATTGTACCATCCATTCAAAATTTTAATTATTTTTGTACTCTCAAATAGAAAAATGCAAACTATTACCTTACATCAGCAAATTCTTGAATACCTTGAAACTCAAAAAGAAAAATACCTAAATGAGCTTTTTGAATTGCTACGTTTCCCCTCAATATCTGCAGATAGTCAATACAAAGATAAAGTAATTCAAACTGCGGAATGGCTAAAAAATCATGCAATAGAATTAGGTTTTGATAATGTCCAATTATTACCTACTGGTGGTTTTCCAGTACTTTTCGGAGAAAAGATTGTTAATCCCAATTTTCCTACCGTTATCGTTTACGGGCATTATGATGTACAACCCGCCGACCCGCTTGAATTATGGGAGAGCCCACCCTTTGAACCCACTATCAAAGAAGGGAAAATCTACGCTCGTGGTGCCACAGATGACAAAGGTCAATTCTTTATGCATTTTAAAGCGTTTGAATTACTACAAAATACCACAGGTTTACCTTGTAATGTCAAGTTAATGATTGAAGGTGAAGAAGAAGTAGGTAGCCCTAACTTAGGCCCTTTCCTAAAACAATACAAAGAGTTATTTCAAGGTGACCTTATTTTGGTATCTGATACCTCACTCATTGCCAATGATATTCCTTCTATTACCACAGGTTTAAGGGGGCTTATTTATTTAGAAGTAGAAGTAACCGGACCTAACCGCGACTTACATTCAGGTACTTATGGCGGTGCAGTTTACAATCCCATCAATGCGCTATGCCAAATGATTAGTCAACTAAAAAATCAAGATGGTGTTATTCAAATCCCTCATTTCTATGATGATGTTATTGTTTATTCCGAGGAAGAAAGAGCTTTATTGGCACAACAACCCTTCGATCTAGAAACTTACAAAAAATCATTAGAAATAGACGAAGTTTTTGGAGAAAATGGCTATACTACCATAGAAAGAACTAGTATTCGCCCATCTTTAGATGTGAATGGTATTTGGGGGGGATATACAGGAGAAGGTTCTAAAACCGTCTTACCTTCCAAAGCTTTTGCCAAAATCTCTATGCGTTTGGTTCCTAATCAAGACCCCGATAAAATTACTCATTTGTTTACCGATTATTTTTTATCTATTGCACCCAAAGGAGTGAAAGTAAAAGTAAAACCCCACCACGGAGGAAAACCAGTCCTAATCCCCTTAGACTCTAACGCTTACAAAGCGGCAAGTAAAGCTATGGAAATTTCCTTTGGTAAAACTCCTATTCCAACCAAAGGCGGTGGCTCCATCCCTATTGTTGCGCTTTTCAACGAAATTCTTAATATCCCTACAGTTTTAATGGGATTTGGCTTAGATACAGACGCATTACACTCCCCTAACGAACATTATGGCATCTTTAACTTCTTTAAAGGCATAGAAACCATTGCCCTCTTCCACCATGAACTAAAAAATATCCATGGATAAAGACGATTTGCTTTATCTTATTGCCCTCCTTAAAACTGAACATATCGGACCTATACTTGCTAAAAATATTATTCAATTCTTCGGAAGCATTCAAGAAGTTTTTAAAGCCCACAAAAGGCAATTCCTTTTAATCCCTAAAATCGGCCAGAAAACCGCTAATGATCTACAAAATATTCACAAGCACTTAACCGATGCAGAAAACATTATTAATCGCTGTGATAAACTTAAAATTAAGATTTTAAGCTATCAATCCGAAGAATATCCTGCAATATTAAATGAAATTTACGACCCTCCCTTAATACTGTATGCCAAAGGTTTTATTTCTAAAAATTTATGGGGAATAGGGATTGTAGGAACTAGAAGTGCAACAGACTATGGTAAAGAGCAAACTCAGTTGCTCGCTGAATATTTAGTGAATAATCAAATTCCCATTATCAGTGGTATGGCTTATGGAATTGATTACCAAGCTCATAAAAGATGCGTAGATTTAAAGGGCAGAACTATTGGCGTTTTGGCTTGCGGCATTGATACCATTTACCCACGAAATCATGAAAATTTAGCAACAGAAATTTTACTACAAGGCGGTGCGATTATATCAGAATATCCACCAGGTACTATTGTTCATCCAATGAATTTTCCTTTAAGGAATCGCATTATTTCAGGACTTAGTAAAGCAGTAATTGTCATAGAAAGTGGTGAACAGGGCGGCGCTCTTATCACTGCACGTTACGCTTTTGAACAAAACCGTGATGTTTGGGCTCTGCCCGGTAGAGTATCTGACCCAAAGTCTCAAGGTTGTAACGCCCTTATTCAAAATAATATCGCTAAAATTTATTCTCAACCCGCTGATATTCTCGAAGACTTGAAAATCCCTACCACAAAAAACTCTAAAACTACAAAACCTAATTTATTCAACCATTTAACCGACCAAGAAATAAAGGTCTTACAATCTATAAACTCGCAAGGTATTGAATTAGAATTATTAAGCGAAAAAACCGAAATAGAAATTTCTATACTGCTAAGTACACTCCTATCACTCGAAGTGAAAGGCTTAATTACTCAACTGCCCGGAAAAAAAATCGTAAAAAATGGATATTAGTCTTTTTATGAATTGTACCCTTTGTAATACCCCGCTAACAAATCATGTTGATGAATATTTTTTTATTTGCGATAATTGCGGTGCTTACCTTAAAAAATATCCATTTTATTTATCGCCTGAAAAAGAAAAAGAACGATATCAAAAACATCAAAATAATGTAAACGATATTCATTATCAAATATTTACATCACCAATTACTCATGCTATTTTGCAAAAACAATCTCCGAACGATCTAGGCCTAGACTACGGCTGTGGTAACGCCCCAGTTATTTCTAAACAACTAATGGATAAAGGTTATAATGTAAAACTCTACGACCCTTTTTTTTATTATAATGAAGATTATTTAAATTTTTCCTATGACTATATTTTCAGTTGCGAAGTTTTTGAGCATTTTCATTCCCCAAAACAAGAAATAGAAAAACTACTCTCTATCCTAAAACCCAATGGTTATCTATACATAATGACCCATTTATACCATTCTGACATAGACTTTAAAAATTGGTACTACCGTAGAGACCCCACTCATGTATTTATTTTTACAATCAAAACCATTGAATATATTTCAGAGAAATTTTCACTTAACATACAATCGCTAACAGAAAGGCTAATTATAATGAAAAAAAGATAAATTTGCGTGTATTTAGAAAAATGAATTCAATAGTACCGATTGGTCAAGAAAAAGCATGGAATCATTTCATAAACTCTGTTAAAGAAAACCGCCTAAGCCATGCTTTAATTTTAAATGGAATACCCGGAGTTGGAAAGTTAGTTTTTGCAAATACTATCGCCGCTTTTTTGAATTGTGACAAACCTACTCAAAATCAACCTTGCGGAGTTTGCCCTTCATGCCAAAAGATTTCTAAAGGTTTGCATCCTGATGTTCACTATGTTTTTCCTATCGTTTCTAAAGTTCAATCCGGCAAAGCATTAACTTCTGATGATTTTGTCCATGATTTTAGAAAACAGTTCCTCGAAAATCCCTATTTCTCTTTGAACAAATGGGCTTCCGTTTTAGAAGGTGAAAATAAACAGCTTGGTATTTTTATTCATGACATCCGAGAACTTAAAAGAAAATTAAATCTCAAAGCTTTTGAACAAAAATATAAAATTGTAATCATTTGGTATGCTGAAAAAATCAATTTAGAAGGAGCTAATGCTTTTTTAAAATTGCTTGAAGAACCCACTGAAAAAACCTTAATTCTACTATGCGTAAGCGACAACTCCCAATTATTACCTACAATTCGTTCGCGCTGTCAATCTTTATATTTACAAAAACTTAACCCCAATGAAATAAAAAACTACTTACAAATCCATTTTGATTTAGACTCCCAACATGCACAAGAATTAGCCTTTTTAGCTGATGGTAGCCTATCCAAAGCTATTGATATGGCTAACGAAACAAACGCCTCTTTCTCAGAGTTATACATTGAATGGATGCGTTGCTGTTATGAGGGTTCTATCGAAAAAATTCAAAATACCATTGAAAAAATTACCAAAAATTCTCGTGAAAATCAAAAATTATTTTTAGATTTCGCTTTACAAAAACTTCATGATTCCATATTATTCCAAATCGGATTGGAAGAATTTTCCGCCGCAACAGCTCTGGACAAAGAATTCCTTCTAAAATTCAGTAAATTCGTAAATTCTAAAGGAGTTGAAAGCATAGTAAATGAAATGAATCAAGCCTATTATTACATTTCAAGAAATGCTAATGCACAGTTGGTTTTTATGGGAATATCTTTGAAAATCAATGCAATTCTTAAAGGAACGATGCGTCATCTTCAAATCCATTAACTAATTAAGCACTATAAACTAATAAAGTTCATGAAAACAACTACAACTATTTGATTTAAAATTACCTTTAAACACACTAATAGATTTTAATTTTTATTTTTCTTCTTTCTCTGTGTTTAGGTGGTGAGCTTTTTACCTTCCCATTTTTTCCTCACTTTCTAAAACTAACTGTATAGAAAGGCTGATATGCATCATTTTGTCGTTACCTGATTGAGTACCTAACTTTCCTATGTTATCAAGATAATCAGTTGTAGTAAGCACATAAAAATGATTCAGACCAATACTAAAATTTCGGGAAAGTTTAAAGTCAATACCTACGTTTAAAGGAAAGTTTAAGGTGTTAGAAGCATAAGATTCACCCGGCATACGTGTAGATAAAATCGTAGAAAGATTTTGATTTTGCTCGTTTTTTGGAGTAAAGTGCAGTAAACCTAATCCCAAACCAATGAAAGGGCTTACAGGACTCTTGAACAAAGGACGAAATTTTAATGAAAAAGAAGCATTAAAATAAGGAGTTTTCACAAAACTGTTAGGCTGACGACCGTCCACAGGAGGTAAATTACGCGTTTGTGCAATAAATTTTCCCATCAAAATATTAAAACCAGGCATAAACATTTTCTGAGTCTCAAACCCTAAACCAATATAAATACCTGGATAAAAACGGTGCAATTTTTCATTTGCATTTAAGTCCCCCAAATAAGTCGTTCCCATATATCCTAAACTAATTCTCGGACCCTTAACGCTAATTTGTGCGTGGTTACAGTAGTAAATCAACATCCAAAGTATTGTTACTAACCACTTTTGCATACCATTTCTATTAAAATTCTTCAAATCCGATTTCTTGTAATTCTTCATGAGTAGCAGGTCTTACATGGATAATTTTTCCCGTAAAATGAAGGTCCTTGCCCGCAAGTTCATGATTAAAATCTAAAGTAACGTTTTCTAATCCTACATGGTACACTTTTGCCATAAATTCATTGTCTTGTTGGTCCATCAAGGTAATATAATTGCCAACTTTGATAGTTTCTACATCCAATTGACCTTTCTCATTTAAAAAGTATTCAATTGGAAATGAAATTATATTTTCTTGTTTTATTTCTCCGTAAGCTTCTTTTGCAGGTATCCAAAAATCAAATAAATCCCCCGCAACTTTGCCTTGAATAGCTCGCTCAAAACCAGGAATAAGTTGACCCGCACCAAATAAAAAGATTAAAGGATCTTTATCTGATGTTTCTTGTATGCTAATTTCTTCGTTATTTAGCTCATCTCTTACTCTCAAATGATACGTTAAAGTTACAACTTTTTTAGGTTCTATAATCATGAAATTTATAAAAAACGCAATTTAAATATTTTTTAGTATCATAAATAAATGGTTCATAAAAATTATAATAATCCACTGAATACTAATTTAATAAAATCTATTTTATGATAGACAAAAGTGATTACGCTTTGTTATTCATCCACATTTTTTGTTAGTTTACCATACCTACTTTGTCAATGTATCCACGTTCGTTAATTAAGTAATGAAATATGAGGCGTAAAAATTATTCACATAGAATAGAATTAGACTAATCATTTCATATGATGTTCAAAAATAAAAGTTGAAAAGAATTATTTTATTCAAAAAAAATTATTCTATGATAATAATTTCTACTCTTCTATTTTTTGCCCTTCCCTCCGCTGTATCATTACTTACGATTGGCTCCTTATTTCCTTTACCTTCTGTTATAATTCTCGAATCATGAATATTTGATTTATGATATAGGATTTTACAGCATCTGCACGCCCTTTTGATAGCGTTTGATTATAAGTATCATCTTTTCCTATATCCGTATGACCAACAATCTTAATTTTTAATTCAGGTCTTGATTTTAAATAGCTAACTAATTTATCTAAAAAAGGATAAGAGGCTGGTAATAACTCTGCAGCGCTTGGTTTAAAATTAATATTGGGAATGATAAATTTATCCCCTTTATTCACCTCTTTAGGTAATTCAAATGGAATATCAGAATTTATAACATTTTGTTGGTTATTTTGAATATTAATACTAGGTTTAATCTTAGGCTTTGTTACATAAAACTCACCAGGATAACAATAACCTTGACCTATATTCGGTATTCCTGTCCATGAACCTTCTAATTTTAAACTATCTTTTGTTTCTGTAATTTTCAAATTGGCTTTTTTGATACACCAACCTGTGATAGATTGGGAATATTTAAGAGGAATATAATCATTCAAAACATTAATTTCTTGATAGTGAAATTCATTACCTTTTATAGTACCCTTTAAAGTAAAAGTTACAAAGATGTCTTTTTCATCAAAAAATTCAAAATAACAACCCCCCTTTTATTTGGTTATTAAATTGTTCTAAATTTAATTTACAAAAATAGATATTTCTTATACCTTGTTGTTGAGTGACATAACCAGTCCATTCACCGGATAAATCCCAATTTTGTGAGAAAACATTAGAATAGGTTAGCCCTATAATAAAAACTAATAAAAATTTTTTATTTTTCATATACAAAATAAAATTTAATGTTTATACGAAAGAGAATCAGAAAAGTTGTAAATAGTATTTATAATAATTTTCTCTATTTCAGACATTTTTGGGTTTTTTAAGTTTTTTTTTGTTTTTTAAGCTTTCATTTTAAAAAAATTCTCATATATTTGTAATCCAAAATAGTTAATATGAGAACCTTAAAACTTTCTATCCTACTCATAAGTGGTTATATTTTGTTTCTAAACTCATATTTATATGCACAAATAGATACTTTATTTTGGTTTGCAGCCCCAGAAGTTTCCATTTCTAATCAAAATTTTGATAGACCTATTCTATTACGTATTACTACATACTTTAACCCAGCTGTTGTAACCATATCACAACCTGCTGGAGGGGGTATGCCTACCCAAGTCGTTAATATTCCCGCAAACAGCACGCAAACTATTAACTTAACTAGCTGGATTGACTTCATTGAAACGAAACCCGCTAATACTATCTTAAATTACGGTTTAAAAATTCATTCCACTGCTTTTATTTCCATTTATTACGAAGTACAATCTATTCAATGCCAATGTAACCCTGAAATTTTTGTTTTAAAAGGCAAAAATGCTTTGGGAACTGATTTTTGGATTCCGCATCAAACTTTTTTAAATAATAATAGCGGTTACTCTCCTGCTCCTTATGCATCTTTTGACATCGTAGCAACAGAAGATAATACACAAATTACCATTATTCCCTCTAATGATGTAGTAGGAAATACGGCCGGAATTCCTTACATTGTAACCCTGAATACAGGACAAGTATATTCAGCCACCGCAGTTAGTCAATCAGCTTCACAAAGATTGAACGGCTCAAGAGTAACTTCCAATAAACCCATTGCTATAACCATCAAAGATGATTTAATGTATCTATCATCCTGTTCAGATTTAGGAGGTGACCAGATTGTTCCTGTTAACATCTTGGGTACAAAATACGCTATTGTTAAAGGTTTTTTAAATATTCCAGATAAAATATTCGTTTTGGCTACCCAGAATAATACCGATATTTTCATTAACGGAGGATTAGTAAGTACTATCAATCAAGGACAAACTTATGTTTATAATTTGAATGCTAGCAGCGCTTTCTTAGAAGCCTCTTTTCCTGTATATGTGTTGCATATGTCAGGTTATGGTTGTGAAGTAGGTATGAGTCTATTGCCAAGTATTGAATGTACGGGAAGTTCTTCAGTTTCTATTGTCCGTTCTACGAACGAAAGTTTATTTGCTAATATCATTGTCCCTAATGGATATCAAGGAAACTTCACCGTGAACGGAAACCCCGGAGTCATTACACCTGGAGATTTCACTCCTATTCCTGGTACTTCAGGTCAATGGCTCAGCGCACAAATCACTTTACCCAGCACAAACTATCCGCAAGGTCTTCCCATTCTCATTCAAAATAGTACTTCTATTTTTCATTTAGGTATGATACATGGTGGAGCAGGTAGTGGTACTCGTTATGGATATTTTAGTAATTATGCTGTCGTGGAAGCTAACGCTGATGCAAATGCTCAAAATTACTGCGAAGGAGATTCTATTTCTCTTTTCGCAAATTTTTCAGTAGGAGCTACCTATCTATGGACTGGACCTAACAACTTTTCCTCTACTCAACAAAATCCCGTCATCTATAACGCTTCTACTCTCATGAACGGCTGGTATAAATTAGTTCTAAACGTCGGTATCAACTGTAGCGACTCAGATAGCGTTTATATTACTGTCAATCCTTTACCATCTACTCCCACAGCCAATGATACGTCCATCTGCGAAGGAACCTCCGCAACCTTATCCGTTCAACCCCAACCTAATACACAATACGCATGGTACAACCAAGCAACCGGGGGTAATCCATTAGCAACAGGCTCCTCTTTCAGTACTCCTAATCTAACCAATACAACAACCTACTTCGTCGAAGCTATACAAAACGGTTGCACTTCTATTCGTAAGCAAATAACTGTAAATATCAATCCTATACCATC
>CALLNY010000075.1 GCA_938005475.1 uncultured Bacteroidia bacterium
GCGAGCTTTAAAGTCTACACGAAAAATAGAGAAGTGTTGAATTTCAGAAGCAAATTCTTGGGAAGAAAGTTCTAAATCAAGGATAGGTAGTTCAAGGATGGCTTGAAGCAAGATTTTAGCACTTTTTTTGTCTTGCATCAAATATTTAAAGACGGCATCGTAAATGGGATTAGCTATGAGCATAATGCAAAGATAGAGAAAAGTTGGTTTGCAAAGCATTTTTGAAATAAATGTTTTTCTTTGTAAGAATCCTTATTTAATTTTGTGCAGTTTTTATTATGCACATGCATTCAGTTTGCAAGGTAATTTTTATTTGTTTTTTGCACATTTTCAGTTATGTAAATGCTCAAAACGGTACATTAAAAGGCAAAGTTTTTGATCAAGAGACAGGAGAAACTCTTATCGGTGCAACGGTAACGATTGTGGGTACTTACAAAGGTGCTTTAACCGATATGGACGGTAATTTTACTATTCAAGATATTAAACCGGGAGACTACTCTGTAAAATTTACTTATATAGGATACACGGAGAAAGTATTTAATGGAATTAAAATCAAAGCGAATGAGGTTACCACATTGAATGTGAAGATGTCTTCATCAGAGCTTTCTATTGAAACGGTGGAGATTGTAGGAGATAGAAGCTTAATCAATTTAGAAGCGGCTAAGTCCGAAGTTCGTTTAACGGCTGAGGAGATTAAGGATATGAATGTTACAGATGTTCAGTCTATTGCGACGATGCAAGTTGGAGTGAACCAAACTCCTGATGGGCTTCAGATACGTGGGGGTAGAGTTTACGAGACACAATATGTAATTGATGGTATCAATGCTCAGGACCCGCTTGCAGGTACGGGTTTCGGTGTAGATATTGCAAAAAATGCTATCCAAGAAGTAGAAATTGTAACGGGCGGTGTTGATGCAGAATATGGTAGCGGTACATCAGGGGTTATTGCTACTCGAACTAAAGAAGGTGGAAAAAAACTTTCTTCTTCTTTTTCATGGCAACGTGATAACTTCGGGTTTAAGTCTCGTAATCGAATGGCATGGAATACCGACATTGCTTCTTTTACGCTCGGTGGTCCTTTAATCCCTAATTTCGCTAAAAAAGATTCCGCAGGAAAGAAGCCTAAAAAATCTTATCATGATAAACTTTTCTTCTTTACAAGCTTAAATGCTCAACTAACTGATGAATATTTTGGTTTTTATGCTAAACAATTATACTCTTCTTTCATGGATAATAACCCCCGTTGGTCTCCAAGGCAAGATAACCGTTGGTCAGGAACTTTAAAACTAACCTTTCAACCCAAACCCAGCATGAAAATTTCTTTATCGACACAACAGTCTTTAAATATCAATCAAAATACTCGTTCACTTCAAATTATTGGTAATGATGCTATTATGCTACCGGGTTTCCAATATTATTTCGCTGAAAATTTAGATAACGCCAATACTTATACTCACAAAACCAATTTATCTATTCTTAATTTTCGTAATGTTTTCAAATCTAATTGGACGATAGACGCTTCTGTTGCGAGGCTTTTTACTAATTTAAGAGCGGATGCTAACGGTAGACCTTTTCGTTATGAAACCGTAAATCAAATTTATGACCCCGCTTCTATCATTACAGACCCCGTCACAATTTATAATCCTTTGGACTCTATTGTTTATGTGAATCCTCCTTCCGGTTTAATGAACAATAACGGTATAGCAACATTATGGCATGACCATTACGCCCAAGAAATTACTATCAAAACGAAGTTTAGTTATTTTTCTTTGAATAAAGTGCATTTTATGAGTTTTGGTTTAGAGCACCAAGAACAGGAATATTTATGGATAGATGTAACGCGTCCATGGATTGGTGCGCCCATCAAAATTAATGATTCTTTAACCTATGCTTCTAATCGTATAGGGGAAAGTAACGATATATGGCAAGCGAAACCTGCGACGGGTGGGCTCTTCTTTCAAGATGAAATACGATATAAAGGCATTATTGCGACTTTGGGTTTTCGTTTTACTTATTGGGCTCCAGGCAAATTTGCTGATAATGCAGTTGCCAATCCTAATGCACCTGTGTTAGATTACATACGCGAAGAATACCAAAAACAAACAATTCCTTTTGCTGGTAGAAGATTCAAAGCTCGCTTTTTACCTAAATTAAGAGTTTCTTTCCCTGTTACCGAAAACAATGTACTTTACTTTAATTATGGACATTCTACCCGATTACCCCATCCAAGATTCGTATATGCAGGTTTAGATCCTGTTTATCAAAATCGTTCTTTCTTAGCAAATTTAGGTAATCCCAACCTTAATCCCGAAACGAATGTTAATTATGAAGTAGGTCTAAAATCCCAACTGACTGCGAATTGGGCTATGACCTTTACGGCTTTCTATAACGATAAATTTGATTTTATTGTTAATAAACGAATTATTGTAAGAGATCAAACAGGAAGGTTCGTAGAAAAGAGTTTTGCTATCAATCAGGATTATGCAAGGATACGAGGTTTGGAAGTCTCATTAACGAGAAGAGTGGGAACATGGTTTCGCGGGACATTATCAGGTGCTTACCAAATTGCTACCGGTAAATCCAATTCAGCGAAAGAATCCCTTTTACAAATTCAAAATTCAGGAAAGACTTCCGCTACTCGCGAGCAGTTTTTAGCTTGGGATAGACCCCTAGACCTTAAGGCTACGATGGTATTTAAATCTGATACTCTGTTACAAATTGGTAATATTCGCTTGAAGCATTTTACTTTATTTATTAGCTCTACTTATAAATCCGGTTTACGTTATACGCCCTATGTTTATGTAAATAATGATGTTAGTACGGGAAGACCTATCTATGAAATACAAACTGACAAACCTTTTTCTAAGATTGGTACGGCATGGATGTGGACTGATGTCCGATTAACGAAGGAATTTAAATTTTTTCGGAATAGACATCAAAGTTTAGCGGTTTTTGCTGAGATGAAGAACGTTTTTAATCAAAAAAATGCACAGATTATCAATCCTGTAACCGGTAGAGCATATGAATTCGGTGACCCGCTCCCTCTTTCTTTTAGAGACCCTGCTTATCCCAATCCATTAGACAGGGGAATACCTCCCTTTAATCCTGCAAGATATTTACAACCCAGACAATTCTTTTGGGGAGTAAATTTTAATTTTTAGATTTAGAAAATATTAACATTTATGTGAATAAATTTTATTTACTAATATAAATTTTTCTTCTTAATTTAGCGGCTTGAAAATGACACATAAGTATGGCAAAAACAAAAACAGATGCTTTTGCGGATGCACTGCAAACATTAAATAAGTCAAGAGAAATTTTAGAAAATCATCAAACTCCTGAGGAATTAAAAGATGCTTTTAGATTCCTTTGCGATGAATATGAAAAGCTAATTGGCGAAGCCCAATTTCTAACCAAAGTAAGTGATAAACTTGAAGCTAAACTAAATAAAACCAATGAGCAATTAAGGCTTTATAACCAAGAACTAGCTCATGAAGCAGAAGATGCTAAATCTCTCAGTGAGAAAATGAGTATTCAAAATAAGTCACTTTTCGAAGAGAAAAAAAATCTCGATAGTAAAGTTAATACCTTCCAACAATTTCTTATTGTTTTAGTTGCTTTTCTTTTAGCTCTTGTTCTATTATTGCTCTACTATGTAGTCTTTCAAACTAGTTAATTCTCATTTCATTAATAATTTCATAAATTATAAAAACAAAAGTAGTCTTTGTAATACTGCTTCTTAGTTAAAGCAGGTGGGTTATTATTTTATTACCATTCTGACTCGTCGTATACTTTGGTGCCTTTATTACGTTTACGTAATTGTTGGATAAATTTCTTTTCTTGATTTTCTAATGCTTCTAGGATATTTTCTGCTTCAATGATACCAATCTCGAAATCTTTCTTATCTCCATCTCCTTTATCTTGATTATGCTGGTGAATATTCTTTTTTTTGTTCGGAGATGTTTTGGGATTCAGTTTATTATCCGGGGGAATATCCTCACGTGGCTTACGTCTCAAACATAATTCATAATTATATCTGGCAATATCATTGTTAGGATTTTCTTTTAATGCTAAACGCCAATAATTTAATGCTTCATCGTTTTTGTTTTGTTTTCCGTGAATATAGCCTAATGAACAATAAGCTTTAGATTTAAAATCTGGATTATTAACTATTAAAGATTGGTTAAAAAGCCATTGAGCTTGTTTCAAAGAGTCTTGTAATAATTCACTTAGCCCCGCATTGTAGTTTAAATAATGAGCATAAAGAGGCATCTCTTGCGCGTAATGCTGAAATAATTCAGATGATTTCTTATAATTCTTTTGGTTGAAAGTGGAAATAGCATCTTGCCAAGGTATGTCGCCCCATAAACTTACCATTAAAATTATTAAGGCTATTTTTTGCATTATTCAATCACAAATTTAATGATGGTTTCACCGATTTTTGCAATGTACAATCCAGAACACCACTCTTTAATATTAATTTTTAGTTCAGTTTTGTCTGATGGAAGTAAATTTAAGACTTCTTGCCCTAAGCTGTTCCATATAATGACAGACTTTTGTTCGTGATATTTAATAAATAATTCATCTTTCGCTGGGTTCGGATAAATTAGAGGAACTTCGTGATTATGATAAATAAACTCCTTGACATCAGACGCTAAAATGGCTCCAGTTATATCCCACGCAGTAACTTTATAAATCGTTTTTTGCGGATTATAATCAACTTGAATGGTATTCAAAGGAGTAGCAGAAATCGTTTTCCATTGGTGGTTTTCCCATAAAGCCACTTGAAAATAATCTGCGGATATATCGCCTGAATAAGTCCAATTTAAAATAAGCTCGTTAGGATTTAGGAAAGTTCCATGAAGTTGGATAGAAGCAACAGGAAGAGGACCATTAGGTTCATCTTTTCCAATTCC
>CALLNY010000076.1 GCA_938005475.1 uncultured Bacteroidia bacterium
TCTGAAACGCCATCACCGTATTCAAAAAATCTAAAAGGAATTCCTTATGCCTCTCGTTCGCAAAAATGAACTTAAAACCAAAATCCGTTAAAAGATTGATATATCTAGACATACAGCAAATATAATTATTTTGGAGATATATAAAATTATTGTGAAAAAGTTTGTAAACACCGTATTGGGTTCGAACAAACAAAAAAATCTTTAATTCCTTAATTTTTCATAAACTAGAAAATTGAATAATTACGAAGATATTCATATTTTTGCATGATGTTTGAGAATTTACAAGTTGCTTTTCATACATTAGGTTGTAAATTAAATTTTTCGGAGACTTCCACGATAATTCGTCAGTTTGAAGACAGGAAATTTCGAATTACGGATTTTGAAGGTTTTGCCGATGTATATGTTATCAATACATGCTCTGTAACGGAGAATGCTGATAAAGAATGTCAAAAATTAATTCGTAAAGTTTTACGGCAAAATCCTAATGCTTATGTGGTTATCATGGGTTGTTATGCACAATTAAAACCTGAGGAAATAACTCAAATACCGGGGGTAGATTTAGTATTGGGTTCTAAAGAAAAATTTCATTTGTTTGATATTATCGGAAATTTTGAAAAAAGGGACTATGGGCATGCGTTTGTTGGAGGTATAGAGGAATTAGCAGTGTTTAAACCTTCATTTTCATCGGAGGAGCGTACAAGGGCTTTTTTGAAAGTTCAAGATGGCTGTGATTATCCTTGTACTTATTGCACTATTCCCTTAGCGCGTGGCAAGAGTCGTAGCCCCTACATAGCTGATGTAGTTCATTTAGCTGAAAAAATTTTAAAGAAAGGACATCAAGAAATTGTACTAACAGGTGTAAATGTTGGGGATTTCCACAATGATAGAAAAGAAACTTTTCTCGATTTGATTCAAGCGCTTGATGAAGTTCCTATTCCGAGAATACGAATATCATCTATTGAACCTAATTTATTGAGTGATGAAATCATAGCTTTTGTAGCACAATCGAAGCGTTTTATGCCTCATTTTCATATACCTTTACAAAGTGGTAGTCCTGAAATATTACGCCTTATGAAAAGACGTTACAAACGAGAGGTTTATCAAAGTAGAGTTGAAAAAATCAAATCTTTAATGCCTCATGCTTGTATTGGAGTGGATGTAATCGTAGGTTTTCCTGACGAAACTGATAAGCATTTTCAGGAAACATATGATTTTTTACATGAATTACCTGTAAGTTATTTGCATGTATTTAGTTATTCTGCGCGTGATAATACTCCTGCCGCTCAAATGTCTAACCAAGTTCCTCAGGAAATTAAAACTCAAAGAAGCAAAATTTTACGAAATTTATCAGAAAAAAAGAAACATTTTTTTGCAAATCAGTTCATAGGTAAACAAAGAGCTGTTTTAGTGGAAGGAAAAACGGTTAAGGGTAAAGTGATGGGGCATACCGATAACTATTTAAAAGTTTGGATACCTGAAAGTTACCAAGGAATTGTTAATGTTAAATTGATAGAGCACATTGGAAACGATGAATTTATAGGAGAAGTTATCCACACTATAAACTTAAAAGAAGAAAAGTTAGTTAATTTGAAATAAGTTTTATGGAAACTGGAGTATTACATACCCACCATCTTATAGTAGTAGTTTATATTTTGTTTATTGCTTTAAACTTTATCATAGTTTTATTGAAAAGAAGAAATGCTTTATTAGCCATCAAAGCAAGAACACGCATTATTCGTATCGGTTGGGAGGTTCTTTTATTAGGGACAGGAATTTTTTTGATGTTGAAATCCCCTTTGGGATTAGCTGACTATATTCTCGTAAAGTGGATTACAATGAGTTTAGGAATTGTGTTTTTTATTTTGGGCATGAAAAAAATGAATGCTTTATGGATGACTTTATCTCTTGTAATGTTTATTTATACGTATCTATTAGGAAGTACACGCAATATTTTGTTAAAACCCGAGGAGATGCGAGTGCATGAAGCCTATTTAACGGAAACTGATGAAGCCCTTCAAGGTAAAGCAATATACGAAATAGCTTGTGCAAGATGTCATGGAGAAGATGGCAAATCCAATTACAGAAAAGCCAAAAAATTAGCTGAAACATCACTTAATGATGATGCGAAAGCAACTTTCATTAAAATGGGAAAGGGTATCATGCCATCTTACAGTTATATGAAAGATGAAGAAATTCAAGTTTTATTGAAATATTTGAATCAATTAAAAGAAAATAGTACAAGATAGATAATGATTGCAGTAATTCCTGTTGCGGGAGCGGGGACCCATATGCGCCCGCACACCCATACACAGCCTAAACCTTTAATACCCGTTGCAGGGGAGCCTATCCTTAGCCATATTATCAAAAATCTACATCAAGCAGGTGTAAAAAACTTTATTTTCATAATAGGTTACCTTGGTGATAAAATCAAAAATTACGTAGAAAATCATTTTCAAGGGATTATCCAGTATGAATTTGTAGTCCAAGAGCCTAGATTAGGCTTAGCACATGCTTTATCTCTTTGTAAGCATCTTCTCTATACAGAAGAAGAGTTCATTATTTCTTTAGGAGATATTATTGTAGATGCGAATTTTGAAGAAATTATTCATTTCCATAACAATTTAGTTACTTTGCATACTGTTGATAACCCTTGCGAATATGGAATTGCTACTATCAATGAAGAGAAGGTAGTTACTCATTTATCTGAAAAACCTCAAATTCCCAAAAGTAACCTAGCGTTGGTAGGTATTTACAAAATAAAAGATGTTCCCATATTTTTTGAAGGAATAGAGCACGTTATGTTAAATAAAGTTAACGGAGAATACCATATAACCGATGCCTTGATGTACATGATTAGTCATGGTCTCAAAATTTATGGTTATAAGGTTAACAATTGGTATGATTGTGGTAGAAAAGAAGCTTTACTTCAATCTAATCGTTTGTTAATGAAGAACTTACCTATTTTTACTTGCCCTACCCACATTCATTCTGTAATTATTCCACCGGTAAGTATCCATGAAACCGCTACAATAGAAGATTCTATTATCGGTCCTTTTGTGGCAATAGGTGAGCATGCAATAGTAAAAAAATCTATTATTGAAGATGCTATCATCGGCGCTTATGCAACTTTGGACAGAATTATTCTTAAAAATTCTATTGTTGGAAATGACTCTAGCCTAAAAGGACGTTCACAATCCGTAAATATTGGAGACAGCACTGAAATCAATTTTAACGATTAAATGGAACTCAAAAAAGAAGTAAAACAAGTCCTTAAAATATTAAAAACTCATATTCCAAACCCTCAGACCGAGTTACATTATGAAACACCTTTTCAGTTAATGGTTGCAGTAATTTTATCAGCTCAATGTACAGATAAAAGAGTAAATATGGTTACTCCAAAACTATTTGAACAATATCCAGACGCAATATCTCTTTCAAAAGCTACTTATGAAGAGATTTTTCCACTGATACAATCCATATCCTATCCCCATAATAAAACGAAACATCTCATGAAAGCCTCTAAAATGCTGGTAGAGCAATATCATGGACAAATCCCTGAAACGCTTGAAGAACTAATAAAACTGCCCGGTGTAGGTAGAAAAACCGCTAATGTTCTACTATCCGTACTTTACCATAAACCTGCTATGGCTGTAGATACCCATGTACAACGAGTAGTGAACCGACTGGGCTGGGTTAACACAAATAAACCTTTACAAACCGAAAAAGAATTACTAAACCTTATTGAACCTCAAGATATTCCCGATGCCCATCATTTACTTATTTTACATGGACGTTATACTTGTAAAGCTAAAAATCCACTTTGTACTACTTGCCCACTAAATTCATTCTGTGATTATTTTTTACAACGCTCTAACTCATCAATGTAATTATCTTATTACTTTTGGTATTTATACTAATTGATTGGTTTTTAATAATACTCATTGTAACGACAACTTTTACAAGAGAAAAGTCTCAAAAATAGGATTTATCTAACGAGTAGATTGGGCGTGCTTCACAAAGTATAAGCACCTCTCCAAACAATTTGGCAAATTATCTACCTGAAGTTAAAATAATTGTAAATCAAATCAAAAAAGAAAAGTGCTTTAAATTATACTTTTTAGAATTTTTAAAGCTTCTTCTAGGCCTTCTAATTTTTTGCCTCCAGCAGTTGCGTAGAATGGCTGACCGCCACCCCCTCCCTGTATAGCTTTAGCCATTTCTTTTACCCATACTATCGCATTACGTTGAGAATCTGTTTCTAAATCCTCCGATACAATTACAGACAACATCGGTTTACCCCCTATCTCCGCTCCTAACCCAATCACCGTACGCTTCGTCATCTTACGTAACTCAAACGATAATTGTTTCAATAAATCTACATTTTCTATTTCTATTTTTTCAATGATATATGAAATTCCGTTTTGGGAATGTACTCTATGAAGTAGTTTATCTCGTAAACTTAACATTTTTTCGTGCAATAAATGCTCAATTTTTTTCTCAAGTGCATGCTTTTCAGTTAATAATTGCTCCACCGATTGAAGAAGATTCTTAGGATTGTTGAAGAGGATTTTTAAATCTTGCATTTGACGGTAATGATGGTTCATGTAATCCAAAGCCGCTTGATGAGTTAATGCTTCTATCCGACGTATTCCAGCGGCAATAGAACTCTCACTCACTATCTTGAAAAGTCTTATCTCTGATGTATTACTAACATGAGTTCCACCACAAAACTCCACTGAAAAATCTCTGTCAAACTCTATTACTCTTACAAAATCTCCGTATTTCTCTCCAAATAAAGCCATAGCTCCCATTTTTTGAGCCTCTGCAATTGGAATATTCCTGTATTCTTTCAATGGAATAGCTGACCATATTTTTTGATTAACTATCCGCTCTATTTGGGCTAATTCCTCTTCATTTACTTTTTGAAAATGACTAAAATCAAAACGTAAGTATTCAGGACATACTAATGAACCTCTCTGCTCTACATGTTTTCCTAAAACTTGTCGTAAAGCCGCATGTAACAAGTGTGTAGCACTGTGATTGTACTTCGTTGAATTTCTGAGTATTGAATTTACTTGAGCTTTCCACCTTCCCTGAGGTTCATTTGGTAATGAATTGACAATCAAAATATTAAGTTCATTTTCTTTGATACAATCTAACACCTGTAATGTTTCCTTTCCATTCGTCAAAATTCCTTTATCCCCTACCTGTCCCCCTGACTCTGCATAAAACGGTGTCCGGTCTAAAACTAACTGAAACGCAATATGGTTTCCTTTTTTTACTTGTCGGTATTTCACAATTTCACATTCCACCTCCAAAATATCATAACCCACAAAAACTGGTAAATCTCCACTTTTTAATTCGATCCAGTCCCCAAATTCTAATTTAGTTGCCGCTTTAGAACGACTTTTTTGCTCTTCCATGCAACGCTCAAAACCCTCTAAATCCACTGTTAAACCTTTTTCTTTTGCCATGAGTTGTGTTAAATCTAACGGGAAACCATACGTATCATATAGTGTAAAAGCAAATTTACCATCAATCACAGATTGTGGTTTTTCTATTACGTAATTCTCAAACAATTCAATTCCGCTTGATAAAGTTCTTAAAAAGGATTGTTCTTCACTCAAAATAATAGCTTCAATAAAACCTTGTTGCATGATAATCTCAGGAAAAATATCCTCAAACTGTTTAGCAAGGACAGACACTAATGTATATATAAAAGGATTTTTCAAATTAAGGTATTGAAAAGCATATCGTACAGCCCTACGCATAATCCTACGAATAACATACCCCGCTCCCGTATGGGCAGGAAGTTGTCCATCCGCAATAGCAAAAGTAACTGCACGCGCATGGTCCATGACTACACGAAAGGCAATATCTATTTTTTCATTTATTCCGTATTTTAGGTGGGAGATACTTTCTAACGCAGTTTTTAAGGGTTCAAAAATATCGGTATCATAATTGGAAGATTTTTTTTCTATCGCTCTACATAACCTCTCAAATCCCATACCCGTATCGACACTTTTCATAGCAAGTGGCTCTAACTTTCCATCTTGCTTCCTATAAAATTGCATGAACACCAAATTCCATATCTCAATAACCTGAGGATGGTCCTTATTTACTAAATCCTTACCTGATACCTGTTTCCTCTCCGCTTCACTCCTTAAATCTATATGTATCTCAGAACAAGGTCCACAAGGACCAGTTTCGCCCATCTCCCAAAAATTTTCTCTCTTACCAAAAAACAAAATCCTATCTTCATTTATCCATTCTTTCCATAGTTCCGCACTTTCAGTGTCTATTGGTAAATTTTCTTCTTTATCTCCACCAAAAACCGTTACATAAAGTAAATCTTTCTCCAATTGTAAAACTTTTGTAAGAAATTCCCATGCCCATGTAATGGCTTCTTTTTTAAAATAGTCCCCGAAACTCCAATTCCCTAACATCTCAAACATCGTATGGTGATAAGTATCAATTCCAACATCTTCTAAATCATTATGCTTCCCTGATACCCTCAAACATTTCTGCGAATTAACCACCCTTAAATACGTAGGCTTTTGGTTACCCGTAAAAATATCCTTAAATTGATTCATTCCTGAATTCGTAAAAAGTAAAGTAGAATCGTTTTTATTGACTATCGGCGAAGAATGAACATATTGATGCCCCTTTGACTGAAAAAAATCTAAAAATGCTTTTCGTATTTGCGATGATTTCATACGGTCAGCAAAAATACAAAAAAACTACTTCAATTTATCATCAGAAAAACAAAAAGGGCTACCTTTTGATAGTAGCCCCTCCCATTGAACTCACTAATGCTATTTGAGTAAAATAACTGTACCTAACAATTGATTTTGTTCTCCATTATCTTTAATCCCTTTAAAGATATAACTATAAACCCCCTCACTACAACGCTTACCTTCACGATCCAATCCCTTCCAATAGCGATTGGGGTCTCCTTCATTCGTAAATACTAATTGCCCCCAGCGATTGTAAATTTCAAGAGTATAAGTTTGGTAACCTAAATACGGGAAGTAGAACACATCGTTTATACCATCTCCATTGGGAGTGAAAACATTCGGTATAAATGCCTCTTCCACAGGATTTACTTTTACAGGACCTAATTTTATGGAATCTACGCAATTACCGTTGTACGCATACAAGGTAATGTAATACTCACCGGGGAAAGGTGGGAAGTAATGAACAGGATTTGTGGTAGTATCTAAACTTGTAGTGGTACTATCTCCGAAGTTCCATAATACCCTGTCATAATTAGCAGAGAGATTGATAAATTCTACACGTGGATTGGAGGAAGAAACACTTACAGGGAAGTTTCCTGCACTGGTAGTGAAGAACGCTGATGGTGCAGGGATACTATATGCTCTGACTGAACCACTACCTAAACATCCACCAGGAGTTACAATTTTCACTTCATAGAGCCCTACTCTACTATCCATTAAATTAGGACCATTTACAGGTATAGATTGTCCATTCAAAGTCCACGAATAAGTAGCACCAGGTACAACGGGTGCATTGATAGACACTATCGGTGAAGTAGGACAGAAATAAATGTCTGGACCTAAATTCACGTTCAAGCTTGGTACTATATCTATTACAATTTCATCTTTTCCAACACAGCCAGATGGACTTATTACCGTAGCCACATAAGTACCTGATTGACTGGCTATTATTGTCGGACTGTTAGATAAGAACACTCCATTTAAAGTCCATACATAAGTAGCGCCGGGAATGGTGCCTGCGTCTAATGTAGGCCTTGGATCACTGATACAGATTGTGAGATCTGGTCCTAAATTTACTCTTAAACTATCTAACAAGTAAACCATTATCACATCAGAGCCTGTACAACCACTTGCAGAAATTACTTCTACGGTATAAACTCCTGCACTATCCGCCGTAAGGAATTGGCTATTTTGTGGTAGCACATTTCCGTTCCATGTCCATATATATTGCGAAGCATTTTGGATGCCTGCATCTAATATAGGTCTCGGGTCGGTTGCACATACATATACGTCAGGACCTAAATTTACTTGTAAACCATTGGTTACATTAATCGTGATGGCATCAGTAGCCACGCATCCTGAGGGAGTAGTAATTCTAACAGAATAAGTTCCTGCTTGAGTTGTTTGGAGCGTTTGGGTATTACCACCAAAAGGAACTCCATTTAAGAACCATTCATAACTAGAACCAGGATTACCTGCATCTAACACAGGGAACGGATCGTTTATACAAATTCCCATATCTTGCCCTAAATTCACAACCGGCAATGTATCAACAGTTACAACAATCGTAGTATCATCAGAACAGCCATTGTAGGTTACCGTTAAAGTAACAGGATACTGCCCAGGCTGACTAAACACGATATTGGTAGGATTTTGTGCTAACGACGTAGAGGGTACAGCAAGCGGACCGAAATTCCAATTATAAATAGCACCAGGTGCGGTTGTCCCATTGTTGATGAAAGTGAAATTATTACCTGTTAAGCATTGAGGATTCGGTTGAACAAAACTTGCTAACGGAGCTGGTAACACCAATACTTGTTTTGTTACGGTTGTAACACAGTTAGAAATATTGGGGTCAGTAATTTGTAGGGTAACATTTTTCAAGCCGGGCGTAGCAAAGGTTACTCCATTTACGGTTGCTGTATTAGCGGCAAGTGGCGTACCATCAGGGCTAAACGTCCAGAAGTACGTAGCATTCTGTGACGCAGGGGGTGCTATAAAATTAAATGATTGGGCATTGACACATTGCGTGTCAGGGCTTGCTATCGTAAAGTCTCCATTAGCACCAGGATTAACAGTAATCACAACTCCTTGAGCAGAGCCTAAACCCGTACAACCTGCATCAGATGTTACTTGTACACTCACTGAATCCCCATTATTTAGGGTGTTCGTGGAATAAATATTTCCTGTTACACCAGAAAGTAATACTCCATTCAAGAACCATTGATAAGACGGATTAGCACCTGCATTGTTCGCTACGGCTGTAAAGGTTACCGTAGAGGTAGTACAAACCGTTGTTGCGGAAGGCAATAAAGTAACAGTTGGAATAGGATACACGGTCATTATAATTGCGTTAGAGGGTGCTGATGTACAGCCATTCACCTCTACTACTAACGTAACTACATCGTTATTATTTAAA
>CALLNY010000077.1 GCA_938005475.1 uncultured Bacteroidia bacterium
GTAGCGGTTCTGTTAATAATCGTTTGGCCACCAGCCGCACTTACTTTCTGCGTAAAAGATGTATTATAACCCCCTTCTAAGGTAATATAACTTTTCATGACAATAGGCTGATTGATGTTGTAGGTCCCCACAGCCATTTTAATGACGGTTGCTTGGCAATTTACAGAAGCAATAGCGGAAAAAATATTAGCAGGGTCTGAGGGAGTGAGCCCAGAACCGGACCCAGTAGGCGTTACATAAAGAACATCACAAGTGGTACTACCAGATACTGCCACATCAGTTACGGTAATGGTAGTAGTTGCAGGAGTAGGACAACCGGGAGCCGTAACCGTTACGGTATAAGTATTCGCTGTTAAACCACTTCTAGTAGAAGAAGCCACACTTACATCCGTACCTAAACCATGAGACCAAGCAAAAGTACAATTTGTACAAGGATTTCCGCCTATGGTAGCGGTTACCGTAGAAGTACCCGTGGTAGCAGGGCAAAGTTGAATAGAGGCAGGGGAAGCTGCTGCTACAGGAGGTGAAACCACAGTAACCGTCGCACTCACTGAACGACTACATCCACTAGGACTGGTTACAGTTAAGGTATAAGTGGTAGTGGTAGTAGGGGAAACCGTAATATTTTGAGTAGTAGCATTATTGCTCCAATAATAAGTATAACCCATAGGCATAGCAGGTCCATTTAATGTAGCACTACCACCTTGGCAAATCGTTGCAGAAGCAGGAGAGATAGTAAAAGGTGCAATTCCTTCGAAAGAGTAAGAATAGGGTGCCATTGTATTGCCACATTTATCTTGAACCATCGTAGCAAGTAAAGAAACCGTACCCGAAGAAGTTCCTACATTTAATGTTACAACTACTTGATTGGTAAAACTACTCGTTCCACAACCTACACCAGCAACGGAAGCAATACTCCATCCACCAGGGTTAGCTGTTAAACTAAAATTCGCAGGGTTAATCGTAGAACATGCAATAGGTTCACTAAAATTGAGGGTGATAGTATAGGTACTGGGATTGGTACAATTCAATGGTGAAGATGTTACTGTAGGTACATTGTTATCAAAAATAGAAGCTGTTCCATTAAAAGTGATAGTATAACCCGTATTATCCTTAGTGAAATTATCCACTACCAATACATAAGTTTCACCTGCGGTTACATTTAAACCCGGCATAAGTGGTGAAGCACTTGCATTATAACAAAGCGGTATAGTGCCACTAGGAGGCAAAGTTAGACCGGTAGTTCCGTATGTAGCAGAGAAGTTACAACGGACGGGCTGTATAGAACCGCTTTGTATTTGAGAACAACCTAAATTAGGCAAACCTGTTACATTGTACAAAGCAAAATCATAATCATAAGAAGTATTAATCAAAAAACCAAAGGTACCCGAAGTTTGAACGGTGAAAGTATACCATACGGTTTTTTGCTCTCTCGCCAAAAGGCACAGTCCATTTCCTGAACCACAACCACTAGGATTGGGTAAATCTTGCACAAAGCCATAATTTTCATAGGAATTGGTTTGGGTGTAAGTTTGTTGACAAACAGGAATAGCATTTGCGCAATCTGAATTCGGGCTAGTAGCAAATGTAGAGTAGTTCATGGGTTTAGGAGGAAGTGCATTCAGCGAATCCACAATGCGTAGTTTTTCTGCAACCCTATCAGGGTCAGGCAAGTTATTCTGGGCATATCCTATCCAAGGTGCCCCTAATACTAACAAGAGCAAGATTTTTTGCTTCATTACATGTGTAATTTTGTAGTTCACTTTATTCATATTTTGTTGGATTTTCATCGGCAAAAATACATAATTATTTTTTTATACAAAATTTTTTTTTAAAAAAATAAAAAAAATTCAATCATATTATTATGCTTTTCGTTATTGATATTCAAAAAAAGAACAGACAAGTTAGAAATTGTTTTCCACTTCTTAACATTTACAAAGTGCATAACTTTTTAATTGTTTGCAATTAAATTCTCCTAATTTTGCAAGTAAGCTAATAAATTAGCAGTTTTGTGAATTGAAATGGTTCAATTAAGCGTCAATATCAATAAAGTTGCATTATTGAGAAATTCGAGGGGAGAAAACACCCCAAATCTAATAGAATTTGCCAAAAAATGTTTAGACTTTGGAGCCGATGGCATCACCGTTCATCCAAGACCTGACGAAAGACATATCCGTTATGCTGATGTTTATGAATTAAAAGATATACTAAACAAATACCAAAAAGAACTTAACGTAGAAGGATATCCCTCTGATCAATTTCTCAAAATGATAGAAGAAGTAAGACCTGCCCAGTGTACATTAGTACCCGATGCTCCTAATGCCTTAACTTCTAATTCAGGCTGGGATACCAGAAGATATTTTGCTTTCCTGAAAGAAGTAGTAGCACATTTAAAAAATCTAAAAGTTCGTGTCTCTATATTCCTAAATTGCGATTTAGAATTACTACGCTATGCCCATAAGTTAGAAACGAATAGAGTTGAACTTTACACAGGTCCTTATGCGAAATTTTATCCTTATAATCCTTATTTAGCAGTCCAACCTTACATAGAAACAGCAAGACTAGCCGAGATTTTAGGATTAAAAATCAATGCAGGACACGATTTGAACCATAACAATTTAAATTATTTCTTACAACAAGTACCCACGGTCCAAGAAGTTTCTATTGGACATGCCATTATTTCAGATTGTCTATATTGGGGTTTAGAAGAAACTCTAAAAAAATATATCAACTGTCTAAAAACCTCTTAATTTTGCAAATCATGAAAAAAAGTGGAGTTACGAACCGTTTTAGTACATTATTCTATTTAATACTTTTTTTGGTAGTCATACCACTACTCACGAGCATTTATTTAGTTTGGCAAGAAAAAACAAAACACCTTCCTAAATTAGAACAAATCAACACCATTGAGGTTAAATTAGAATCCTTAAAAAAAATAAGTTTACAAAAAATTGCTTTGTCCTTTGCGAGTGATACGCTTCCCTTGAAAGAAACCGTAAAAGAAGATGAATTATTCCAAAATAGTAATGAACTCAAACGAATAGCAAAAGATTTCTTGGATGTAGACTCTTTAAGCCAATTGGTAAAACTAAGCAATCAATTTGAAAACACGTTAAGAACTTATCTAGGTGTAAGGGAAAATTATGCAAGCCAATCCCCAAAAGAAAAAAATGAAACTACCCTAAATTCTTTATTCAGCTATGGAACAGAATTAGCAAGATTACATACCAATATCCAAGAAACGTTAACCAATTTAGTAAATGATTTAAACAAAAAAAGAGACCTCATCAATACTCAATTTGCTTATAATCAGTTTCTTTTATTTCTAATTTTAGGTGCAACCTTAATTTTATTTTTAATCACTCTCCTAATTACTATCATTTATTTCAATCGCTCACTCCAAAAACCTATCCAACAAATCAGTCAAATTTTACTAAAATTCAAATCAGGAAACATTCAAAATAATGAACTCGTAATTGAAAATAGTCCTATTCCCTTACTATCTGAAACTTTACAACATCAAAAAATAAAAAATGATGCAATCCAAGAATTCGTTACTTGTATTTTAGAAGAAAAAAAAACTACTCTGTCCTCCGAACAAATTCCAAATGAACTATTCCAATCTTTAAAGCAAATTCAAGATCAATTAAAATCCTATAAATATAGCAGTTCCCAATGTTTAAAAGAATTAGAAGAAACGAAAAATTCTTTTGCAATTAAAGAAGAAGAACAAAGAAGGCAAATCATCAAATTGAATCACCGTTTACAAGGAATAGATGCGTTTATAGCTATTGCGGAATCGGATTTACAAGGTAAAATTACTTTTTGCAATCAAACTTTCGCAAACTATTTTGAATATCAACCCTCCGAGCTTATTCATCAACCCTTCAAAATACTCAATTCTGGTTATCATGATAAGGAGTTTTTCAAAGATTTATGGGATACTATCACCAAAGGAAAAACTTGGAAAGGATATATACGAAACAAAACTAAAAACGGACAGACGCTCTGGCTGGCCGTTGCTATCCACCCCATTCAAGATGCACTAGGTAAAATTACCAAATTCATTTACTCTGCTTTAAATATTCAAGCTCTCAAACTAAATGATGAAGAAATTCAAAACGCACTAAATCAAACTGTAAAAGAATTAAATAGCCTAAAAAGCCTTTACTCCAAAGCCATTCAAGAAAGAGACGAAATCAAAAAATTATATGATGAACAAAAACAATTGGAATATCGCTTAATTCAACAACAAGCCGCCATTCAGGAATTTACAAAAAATCCAGCTATCAAAGAAGGAAAAATTAGCGATGCTATTAGGCTCATCACAGAATCTACCTGCTACACTTTAAACCACGAACGTGTTGGATTTTGGTTATTCAATGATGAAGAACATACCCTTACTTGCGTAAATTTGTTTGATAGACAAACGCTACAACACTTCGATAATCTCGAAATTCAAGAAAAATACGCCAAAGAGTATTTTGAACTATTAAAACAAAATGAAACCTTAGCAATCGATAATATTTTAACACACGAAGCTACCAAACGTTTGTCCGATTATTATTTTATACCACACAATATTTCCTCTTTAATTTCCGCACCAGTACGTTTAAGTGGGAACGTGGTAGGATGCTTTTCTGTGGAGCATGTAGGAAAACCTATTCAATGGACACCCGACCAAATCGCTTTTATCAATGCCGTTGCGGATATCTTATCCGTTTCCCTTGAACAAGGAAACCGTAAAGTTATGGAAGAAGAATTACGAACAGCCCTTGAAGAATCCCAAGCCCTCGAAGAAGAACTGCGACAAAATGCAGAAGAAATTGAAGCTACAAATGAAGAACTACGAAGAGCTCAAATTGAACTAAAAGGACAAATTGAAGCCTTGAACTCCGCCGCTATCGTCTCTGAAACTAATATCCATGGACTTATTACCTATGTAAATTCTGAATTCCTACAAATTTATAATTACCATAAAGATGAAATCTTCGGTAAAAATCATAAAATACTAAAATCCGGTTGGCACCCCCCCGAGTTCTACAAAGAAATGTGGGATACTATCCTACGTGGAAAAGTATGGAAAGGTGAAATCAAAAATAAATCCAAAGACGGCTGGTATTACTGGATCAACTTAACTATAACCCCTGTTATAGGCTCTGACGGTAAACCCTACAAATTTATTGCAGTAGGTTTTAATATATCCTCTCAAAAACTTCAAGAAGAACAATTAAAAACCGCTCTTGAAGTTGCTTTACAACAAGAAGTAATGCTTCGTGAAAATACCGAAGAATTAATTGCCGCTAATGAAGAAATGCGTAGAACTCAAGTAGAACTCATCGGACAAATCTCCGCTCTTAATAACTCCTCCATGGTCTTCGAAACCGATATGGAAGGAAATATCACTTACCTAAACACCGAATTACTCAAAACTTTACACTATGATAAAGACGAACTAATGGGAAAAAGATATACCATCTTAAAATCCCCTAATCAAAACGACAAAATTTACCAAGAACAATGGAAAAGTGTCCTGAACGGTAAAATCTGGAAAGGTGAAATAGAACTCGCAACCAAAGAAAAAAAATCCGTCTGGGTTTGGATGACCAACACTCCTGTCCTCGACTCTGACGGCGAACCTATTAAATCTATCAACGTATTATTTGATATAACCCCACAAAAAGAACAAGAATTCCGTTTAAAAAGACAACAAGCCGCATTACTCGAAATTACCTCCCATCCCTCCGTTAAAGAAGCAAAAATCGACGAAGCTTTTGCTATTATCGCTCAAATTGGGCTTGTAACCCTGGAAGTGGACAGAGCTTCTATCTGGCTTTTCGAAGAAAGTGATATGCGTATCCGTTGTATGACCACCGCACAAGCCGATGGTGTTATCCATAAATATCAAAAAGGTACTGTTCTCCAAAGAGATTTTTATCCTAACTATTTCAAAACCCTTGAAAAAGACCGTGTCATTGCCGCTAATGATGCCGTTAATGACACCCGAACCAAAGAACTGGCTATTCCTCTACTCGTCCCTAGTGGTATTCATTCTGTACTCGACTCCGCTGTTCGTCAAGGTGTTAAAACAGTGGGTATCCTCTCTTTTGAAAGTAGAACCCGACCCCGTAATTGGACACTCGACGAACAAAATTTCGCCGCTTCTCTCGCTGATACCATCGCCCTCGTCCTTGAACAACATGAACGCCTTAAAGCCGATAAACTTAAAGAAGCCTACGCCCAACTAGAACTTATTAACCAAGAAGTAATTAAACAAAAAGAAGAAATTGAAGAAAACGCTAAAAGTCTAACCGAAAGTATTAAATACGCTAAAAGAATTCAACAAAATATCCTACCTTCAAAAGAACTACTCAATAGTCTTTTTAAAAACTACTTTGTAATTTTTAGACCACGCGATATTGTTGGGGGAGATTTTTACTGGGTTGCAGGACATGAATCAAAAAGAGTTGTGGTCGTTGCGGATGGTACAGGGCACGGCGTTCCCGGCGCCTTCCTAACTATGATCGGCAATATCCTTCTTAACCAAATCGTAAACGAAAAAAAAATCCTTAAACCTGCTGACATTCTCTACTGGCTACATATCGGTGTAAGACAAACCCTAAAACAAGATGCCGAAGAATCTACCTCTCGCGATGGTATGGACGTTACCCTCATCACATTGGATATTGAAACCTACGAATGCGAATATGCAGGTGCCAATCTACCGCTTAACTATTACCAAGACTGGGAAGTCCATGAAATTAAGCCCGATAAACAATCCATCGGTGGCGAGCAAATGGAAGAAGAACGTACTTTCACCAACCATAAAATTCAACTCAAACCCGGCGATGCAGTCTATCTTTATACCGACGGCTTCGTAGACCAAATGGGAGGACCCGACGAAAAAAGATTCTCTACAAGACGTTTCCGTGACCTCATCCTTAGAACTCAAACTGAATCTATGGCTACCCAAAGAGCTTTGCTCAACATGGAATGGAAAGAATGGAAAGGTGACCTTGAACAATTAGATGACGTTACCGTCTTCGGTTTAAGAATTTAATTTATGAAATTATTCCTTATTGATGCCCTTGCAATCATCTATCGCTCCCATTTCGCTTTCATTAAAAATCCTCGTATCACCAGCTACGGTAAAAATACCTCCGCAACATTCGGTTTTGTTAGAACTTTGTATGAGATTATTAACAAAGAAAAACCTACCCACCTCGGCGTCGCTTTTGACCCCCCAGGACCCACCATAAGACATCAAGAATTTGAACACTATAAAGCTCATAGACAAGAAACCCCCGAAGATATTATTCAAGCTATCCCCGATATTAAGAGAATTTTAAATGCCTGGCACATCCCTATCTTGGAAATTAATGGTTTTGAAGCCGATGATGTAATTGGAACACTCGCAAAAAAAGCCTCATCCCAAAATATAGACGTCTTTATAGTCACTCACGATAAAGACTACGCTCAACTTGTTGATGACCACATCTTTATGTATACCCCCCCCACCAGTAAAAAGCCTTTTGAATTACTTAACCGCAATAAAGTAAAAGAAAAATTTGGTGTCTTCCCTGAACAAATCCCCGACCTGCTCGGACTTATGGGAGACCCCTCCGATAACTACCCCGGTATACCTAAAATAGGTGAAAAAACCGCGCTAGAACTTATTCTTCAATATCATACCCTTGAAAATGTCCTTGCTAACGCTCATAACATTCAAAAAAAATCTATCCAAGAAACCTTAATCCAAAACGCCCACCTCGGTATAGCCTCTAAAAAACTCGCTACCATCTATACTGATATCAATATTACGTTAAATATGCAAAACCTTAAATTAGATCCACCCGATAAAAAAAAACTACTTCAAATTTTTACCGAACTCGAATTTAAAACACTGTCTGAAACAATTCTAGGAGAAACCATTCATTATAACTCGACTCTACAAAAAAAAAATTTATTTTCTAATGAAAATTCAACAAATATCCTCCCAAACCTCCAAACTATCCAAAATACACCCCACCAGTATTTTATTTTACATTCCCAATCTGAAATTTTGAACTTAGTTGATAAATTATGCTCCCAAAAAGCTGTTTGCTTCGATTCTGAAACCGACCAACTCGAAGTAATCGATTCCCAGTTGATTGGATTGAGCTTGTGTTTTCAAGCTCATGAAGCATATTACATACCTATCCCACAACACTACACCGAAGCAATTAATATCTTGAATTTATTTAAACCTTTCTTTGAAAATCCTAATATCCTAAAAATCGGACAAAACCTCAAATATGATTTGCTAGCCCTAAAAAATTATAACATCCACGTCGCTCCACCTTTTTTTGATACCATGATAGCCCACTACGTCTTGGATACAGAAAGTAAGCATAATATGGATTTTCTAGCCGAAAAGTATTTAAATTATACGCCTATTTCCATTGAAACCTTAATCGGCAAAAAAGGAAAAAACCAAAAAAGTATGAAAGATATTGCCCTCTCCAAAGTAGCAGAATACTCCGCAGAAGACGCCGATATAACCTTTCAACTATACAAAAAATTTGAACCGCTTATTACACAAAATCAGGTAGACAGAATTTTTTATGAAATTGAACAACCACTTATGCCAGTTCTAGCAGAAATGGAGTTTAATGGTATTAAAATAGATTGTAATATACTAAAAGAAATTTCTATTGAATTGCAAAAAGAACTACAAAACCTTGAAAAACAAATTTATGAACTAGCAGGTAGTACCTTTAATATACAATCTCCCAAACAATTGTCAGAAGTTTTATTTGATAAACTTCAACTAAAAAAAGGAAAAAAAACCGCAACAGGGCAGTTATCCACTAGCGAAGAAACTTTATTAGAACTTGCTAATGAACATCAAATCGTACGTAAAATTTTAGATTACCGTCAGATAGCAAAATTAAAGTCTACGTATGTAGATGCTTTACCTGAGTTAATTAACCCTAAAACGCAAAGATTACATACTACCTTTGCACAGACTGTTGCAGTTACTGGACGTTTAAGCTCTGTCAATCCTAATCTACAAAATATACCCATAAGAACAGACAAAGGTAAAGAAATAAGAAAAGCCTTTATTGCTTCCGAAAATCATGTTTTACTTTCTTGTGATTATTCTCAAATTGAGTTAAGAATTATGGCTGCATTAAGCCAAGATGAGAATTTAATAGAGGCTTTTGCTAAAAAAGAAGATATCCATGCTGCTACAGCTTCTAGAATTTTTAATATTCCGATTGAAGAAGTAAACAGTGATATGCGCCGTAAAGCTAAAACTGCTAATTTTGGAATTATTTACGGAATCTCTGCTTACGGACTTGCCCAACGCCTTAACATAAACCGTACCGAAGCCAAAAAATTGATTGATACCTACTTTGAAAAATACCCCAACGTAAAAACTTACATGGATAACTGCATCAAAACTGCACGTGAAAAAGGCTACGTAGAAACTTTAATGGGAAGAAAAAGATACCTCAAAGATATTCACTCTGCAAATTTTACGGTCAGAAGTTTTGCAGAACGTACTGCTATCAATACCCCCATTCAAGGTACTGCCGCTGACATCATTAAATTAGCTATGATAAAAATCCATGACCTCATTCAAAAAAATCATTGGAAAACCCGTATGATTTTACAAGTCCATGATGAACTTCTCTTTGAAGTACCTGAAAATGAAATATTCATTGTTCAAAGCCCCATTCAACATGCTATGGAAAATGCCTTCACATTGACCGTACCATTAGAAGTGAATTTAGGAACGGGAAATAATTGGTTGGAAGCTCATTAAATTTCTATGAAAAAAACAGTTTGGTTATTTTCTATTACGCTTTTTCTTTTGAGTTTTGCTTTAGCCTTTGTTTTTAATTTGTTTGGTGGAAAGTGGAATAGCGCTAGTGCCGCCATCATTATTATTATCAACTCTATTATTCCTTTGGTTGTTGTCTTGATACTCCACAAATTTATTTTATATACCCCTATCAGTAATTCTATCGGAAAAATTAAAATATGGAATTTATGGAATTTAGTGGTAATCTTTGGACCCATAGTTTATATTTTATTAAGCATCGTGCTACTTTCGTTATTTCCGGGAATTGAAATTGATCCTAATAAACCTTTATTTTTAGAACAATTTAAAATCTTCCTTTCTCCATCAGTTTATGATAATATCTATATTCAAGCATTTAAAACCGATATACCTATTCTATGGATAAATCTAATCATTGCAATTTTCTGGGGGCTTACCTTCAATTTTGTTATAGGCTTTTGTGAAGAAATTGCATGGAGAGGTCTATTGTTTTATCAACTACATAATTTCTCCTTCCTCAAACAATCTTTAATACAAGGAACAATATGGGCTATATGGTACGCTCCTTTTGTCATTTTTACTTCAATAATCAATCCTTTTTACGCAATCATTATCAACACTATTTTCTTTTTGTTGCTCTCTCCAATTTACCTTTTTGTGCGTTATGCCTCCAATTCCATTATTTCAGTCGCAATTTTACATGGAATAATTTCCAGCTTTTCCTATTTCGCTGATATAGTTACCAGTGACCAACAAGCACAGTGGCTTAGTAGTTATATCCAAATCAATTTTTACCTCCTTATTTTATCTAATTTTATTTTATTTATCTATATTTACGCTGTAAATCCTGTTTTTAAAGTAAAATTTACAGAAAACCAAAGTAACTTTATTCGTAAAACTACTTCTATTAAACCTCTTAAAAATGAAGATTAAACGCAATCTATTTTTTCAGTTACAGTTATAGTTGTACAAGTCTTATTTTAGTATGATTATACATTTTGCAATATAAAAATTTTTATTTTGAATATTATTAATAAATCAGTATCTTTGCAGAAAAATATTATGAAATACCTTTGGATAATTTGCTTTTTCTTTATTATAAGTTGTAACAAAGAAAAGAATAATTATAAAGAAGATGAGGTGGAGGTAAATTTATCTTTTGCTATGAAATATGGGAATAAAGAATTAAAAATTAATGATTTCCATGTTACAGAAACCCAGGATACCTTTAGAACTACTATGCTTAAGTTTTATATTTCAAATGTAGTACTTATTAGGAAAGATGGCTCGGAGTACAAAGAACCAGATAGTTATCATTTATTTTCATTAGAAAGTCCTACAAAAAATTCAGCAAGAATAAAAGGAGTACCAAATGGAGAATATACCCAAATACGTTTTGCATTAGGGATTGATAGCGTAAGAAATCATAGTGGTGCTCAGGTCGGAGATTTAGATCCTGCCAACGGCATGTTCTGGACCTGGAGTGAAGGTTACTTGTTTCTTCGTTTTGAGGGAGTTATCAAAAAAACGCCTTCCAAAGGCTTAATTGTTCATATCGGAGAAGACCGCTACTATACCCCTTACGAAATCACCCTGTCTCAACCTTTATTAGTTCAAAGCAACCCCAAAAATTATAACATACCCCTAAAATTCGATCTCTACCATCTTTTTAACCATCCTTACAAAGTAGATATAGATAGTTTGGCTCACGGTTATCCCGGCAAAGTAGTTGATAATTTACCTTTCTTAATAAATTATAATTTATGAAAGAATGGATAGAACGCCTCAAAAGATGGAATAAAAACTATTTTAGTACGGACTTTTGGATGTATTTAATCATGACTTCTATTATCGCAGTATCATTTTTGATTTGGTTAATTTTTTTTAAATGAGAGTTCTAAATTATCTCTATTTAATCTTTTTTTTTCCTTGCATAGCACTCTGTCAATTTTTTACTAATGAAGGAGAAGGAAATTGTAAAGTAGATGCCTCCTACATGAAACCTATCATAAAACGCTTCAATCCTTTTTTTATTGAGCATAATTATGATGATGATACTAAAAATGAAACCGCTAAACTCAGCGAAGGAAAAATTATAATTATTGACCAACGAGCTTGCATAAGACATCATATTGCTATTCAATATATTATCTCTCCTGATGAACTTAAAGTTAATTCCTCTAATTACAAGATACTTATTAAAGAATGCTTCAGTTTATTGAATAAATTATTTTTTCAAGATTTTGATTACCTCAAATTCAAAACAGAATTTGAAACTATTTTCTACAAAAAAATAGAAGAAAATGGTATAGGAAGAGCTTTTAGCTTTCCCATTGATGATAGAACATTCATTGCTCAATTAGATTTTGGCGATTGGGGAAGTAAATTACACCTAGAAATTGTTAAATATCTATATACTCAAAACATTAACCTACCTGGCGTTCCTGAATATACTGATGATGGCTACTTTCAACCAATTAAATTATCCCAACCTAAATCAAAATAAAAGCTTTTTTATTTCTTTTTTCGTTTAAAATTTTCAAATACAATACTATCCTTTGTCCCCTCTGCTTTAGAGACTACTCTACTAATTTTTCTGTCCGTTTGATGTTCTTTAGATTTTGTTTTCTTTCTTTCCACAGAAAAAATCGTCTCATTTTTATTTCTTTTGTTTCTTGGACCACTCTTACTATCTTTAGAAGAAGCTTTTGCAACTTCAATTTCTATTGTTCGTTTCCCTAATTTTATATTTTGTAATCTATCAAAAACGGTAGTTTTATCTCTTTCCGAAATTTCAAAGAAAGAATAAGAATCATTCATTCTAACGTTGTTGATAAACTTTTTAGGTATATCTGTCATACGGTGTAACCACTGAACAAACTCTAATTTATCAAATCCATCTTTTCTACCAATATTAATGAACAAACGAATTTGTTTCGTATTGTTCAAGATGTTGAGATCAACTGCATCTTTATAATATTCAGTAAAACGTTGGAATTCAAGGGTACAGAAACGAAGTAAAATTTCTTCACGAGAAAGGTCTTTAAGTTGTTCTAAAATAGTGTTTTGGTATTTATGGATAATATCATTATCAATTTGTATATTTTTGAATTCTTCGAAGAAATGAAGTACTCTTTTTTCTATCACATCTTGTGCAGTAGGTATAGGAAGAATTTGAATTTTAGTTTTAATCCGTTGTTCAACTTGCTTTAAACGTTGTTTTTGGGAATTTGTAACAATGCTAATGGAGACGCCTGTTTTTCCGGCTCTTGCAGTACGCCCTGAACGGTGAATATAGGATTCTATATCATCAGGAACACCATAATGAATGACATGTGTAATATTATCGATATCAATTCCTCTTGCGGCAACATCTGTAGCAACTAATATTTGTAGGCTTTTATCACGAAAACGGGTCATAACTTTATCCCGAATGGCTTGGCTTAAATCGCCGTGCAGCGCATCAGCGTTATAACCATCTTTTATGAGTTGTTCTGCAACTTCTTGGGCTTCGCTTTTAGTTCTTGTAAAAATAATTCCGTAAATATCAGGATAATAATCTACGATTCGTTTTAATGCTTCATAACGAAAATCTTTGTCAATAATATATGCTTCATTACGAATGTTCTGCGCTAAGGTGTTTTTTGGGCCTATGGAAACCTCCTGGGGAGCAGTCATATACTTTTTGACTAACTGACGAATTTCGTCGGGCATGGTAGCAGAGAAAAGCCATATATATTTTTGTTTGTTGGTCGTGAAGGCAAGAATTTCATCTACGGTTTCTCGGAAACCCATGTTTAACATCTCATCAGCTTCATCTAAAATGAGATACTGAATATTCTGAAAATTAGTATTTTTTCTGTTAAGATGGTCTATAATTCTTCCAGGGGTAGCCACAATAATTTGTGGACCTCTATTCAGTTCTTTGATTTGTTTCTCCATACTTGCACCGCCATAAATACATGCAATATTGGCTTGTGATATATTTTTAGCAAACTTTTCTAGTTCTCCTGCTATCTGCACACAAAGCTCTCTGGTTGGACTTAAAATTAAAGCCTGTGGTACATTCAATTGAAAATCAATTTTATGTAATAACGGTAACCCATAGGCTGCGGTTTTTCCTGTTCCAGTTTGTGCTAATCCGATGAAATCACAATCATTAGTTAGCAATATAGGTAACGATTTTTGTTGTATTTCTGTGGGATGTACATATCCCATTGCTTGAATGGCATTAAGGATTTCTGGATTTAATCCTAGTTCTGTGAATGTTGTCAAGGTAGTATTTTATAAATTCTAAATGAAACGCAAAATTACAAACATACTAATCAACAAACAAATTTATGTTTAAATATTTAGAATATTATTAGCTTTGTAAAATATGGTGGTACAAGTTTTCATGGGAACGATAGGAGCAATACCCCAAAAACTAATTTCTTTGAAACCTAATGATTTGAAAAATTCAAGAATTTCTGGATAAGCATCTGAGTTATCTAAAATAATTACCCCGTTCGTTTTTAATTTTTTTACGGCATTTTGGGAGCATTCTAAACGTTTTCTTCCGTCTATCAAAATTAAGTCATATAAATGAGAAGTTGTTAATATTGATTGTTCATATTCAGTGGAATGCAGATTTTTAAGATATAAATGGACATTAGGGGGAATTTTATTTCTGATGTGTTCATACCATTCTTTCTCATGTTCAACAGAATCAATATGCTGAACATAATTGGAGAACCACAAAGTAGAATTTCCACAACCATACTCAAAAAAAAAGAAAGATTTATTTAGACGTGGTCGTATGAAATCTAAAAAAGGATAGTTCAACCAAGGAATTGGATTTCCCTGTTTGTCTATTGGTTTTTTATAGATAAAAGATTTATACCACCCATTTTCTCTTAATTCACTTCTAACAGCTAGTTGTATCCAGGGACCTAATCCTAATGAATTTAGCACGGACCAAATAATTTTTTTCATGAGTAAAGGATGCACAAAATTAAAGCTTTTTAATGGTAATCTATATAATCTATGGGAGAGGATTAGGAGAATAAATTTTGGAGGCGTATTTTTTTTGATTTTCAAAGCCTTGTAAAATGAGGCGAGTTTTTTGCTGAATATAAGGTAACATTTGGTCGGTATAGTGGGGGGAATGAGGGTTTGCAGAGCTTCCATAAGCGTTGATAGTGTAGGCTTTGTAGGTTCCCTCCTTTGGATTAAAATCTACCAGCATAATTAAACTTTCCCCGGAAACATTTTTAAGGCGTCCATCTTTTTCCATTTTAGGTAAGCCAGCGGCTAATACTTCAGGACCTCCTTGGAAAGGCAAATCTACTTTTCCCCTACGATGACGAAATAAATCCCCCCATTTTACTTCAACAGATTTAAAATATTTTTTTAAGTGATTAACAGCAAAACGAACTCCTTCAATGAAATCTTTTTCAGTAAATTCCATAAAGCCACTCATGATTTCATAACTTCCATAGCCTTTCTTATCAATCATAAAAGCAAGTGTAAGACCCCAGAGTGAAGCAGTTGAATTTTCACGTGACATACAAAAATCAAAGTTTTGCATTTGGGAGATCACATTTTGTAAATCTGGATAATTTTTAGGATTTATGTCCCAAAAATTTTTGAGTGTTTTAATCAAAGTGCTATTCGTTGAATAACAAATATCATACTTTATGCGAATAAAATCGTTCCAAGAGATTTTATGGAGTGGTTGTATGAGTTCAAAAAGTCTTTGGGCACGGTTGTTAATATAACATTCTAGCCCTAGAGTTTCATCGAAATCGGCTTGATTGAGATTTTGAGATTCACAGGAAGCAAAACAAGCGGTGTTGTTCGTATTAAAAAGGTAACCGCAATCAGGATTAAGGTAGTGAGGGAGTTTCTCTAATGGGTAATAATGTTTCCAAACCAGATGGGAAGAGTTACCTGGGACAGCCTGGTTCCAATTGTAACCTTTTTCACGAATAGGGATTAACCCTAAGTGATGATAATAAATATTTTCGAAGCGGTCTGCATAAATTACATTGAAAAGAGCGGCGGCGTGCATTTTTAAGGCTTGTTGAAACTCATGGAGGTTTTGGGCTTTGTTCATTCTATACCATTGTTCAGCAACCCGAATTTCAGTAGCGGCAGGAACTTTGATAGCATAAAAATTTCCATCTTTTCCTTGAATTACTGGTCCTATTTTACTCCACCAAGCTTTCTTTTTAACTTGAATTTTAATTCCACTGATTTTTAGTTCTAATGGAATGGTGTGTGGCTCTAAATTTACCCATTGCCCGTCCCATTCATATTGATTTTTATTTTGGGGGTTCATTTTAAGCATGAAGTGGTCACAAATATCTGGTAAATTAAACGTATGAGCCCAAGCTAAATTGGGAGTATAACCCAAAAAAATCGTAGTACCACCAGGAAATAAGCCCCCATGAATATTCCAACCCTCTTCACTGTGTAATTCTGCTTCATACCAAGCAAAACGCCCCTCCAAAGGTTGATGAGAGTTGATAGCCAAAAAAACATGTCCATTATCCGTTTTATTAGAGTTTATTGCAATAGCATTAGAACCTAAAGTCATGCGAAAACGAAAACCTCTTTTATAATCTTGAATAGTTCCATCTAATAATCTCTGTACAATAAAAGGAGCTTGTGAGAACAAAGTCATAATTGCAACATAACCAGAAAGCACGTTTTGTGGGGTTATAGGAAAAGATTTTTTGACCAATACTTTATCGGGATATTTTTTTGCATAAGCATTGATGCCTTCCGTGTAACCTTGTAACACTTTTTTGAAATCTGGACTTAATCCATTTTCATAATTCGCTTCTACATATTCACGTATTTTAAAAAGTTTAACAATAAAATCATAGCCTGCACCTTCTTTTCCTTTATAAAGTCCGAGCATAGCTTTGCCTGTTAAAAGATTTTCTTGGATTGAAATAAAATCATCTTCGGCATTTGCCCATGCTAAACCATAAGCTACCTCAGCGTCCGTTTTTGCGTAGATATATGGTACTCCAAGACTATCTCGAAGAATGGTTATATTCTTCGGATTGATTTGCGAATTTACTGATAGGGATAAAAGTAATAAACTCAATAAAGCAAATAAGTTCATTTTTTTAAAAAAAGTCTAATTTTGAATGGAATGCAAATATAGAAAAAATCATGTCAACGAAACTTTATTTTTCAAAATAATTTGAAAAAAAGAGGCTGTGTTTTGCAAACAGCCTCAAAAATGCTCATTACTAATCAAGAAATTAGTGTACTACAATCAATTTTTGAGTAGCCACTATCTTTTGTTCATTGTTCATAATATTGATGATGTAAGCACCTGCCTCAAATTGGGAAGTGTTAATATTAGTGAAATTACTCAACTTGCCTATTGAAACGGTTTGTCCTAAAATATTAGCAACTTGATAAGAAAAATCCCCGGTTTCATTAAAAACAATCGTTACATTATCGTTTGCAGGGTTAGGGTAAACAGTTAAACTTGGGTTTTTAGAGGGCTTATCCGTAGAAACAGGGTATAAGGTACCACCTTTTAAAGGAAGAATAATTTGTGTAGGCATATTGTTAGCAAAAGCGATGGTTTGGTTCACTGGTCTTGAATACATTGTAACACCTTGATAAGTATAGGTTTTATCTTCGTAGGGTCTTCTACGGAAGAATTCATTTTCTTCTAGTGGTATATTAGGATTAGATTGATATCTTGGATAGTTAGAACTAGAAATTAGCACTTTAATTTTATGTCCTTTACCAAAGGAGTAGGCAATAGGGAGCATTTTGAATTTCAATTCATAGATAGAGTCTGATTTTGCATTTGACCATTTGATAGTATCAACGGCTTGATTACTGATGAGCCATTTATCTTCGGCGTAAGCTCTTGCATAATCTCTTGCACAAATATTCATAGCTCCTTCACATACAAATAATTCACGCCCATCAGGGCATACATCAAGAATTCTGACAATAAAATCACAATTAGATTCATTTAAGAATTGCGTACCTTGCGGTTTGGTTTTAGCGTATAAAATAGCAATAGGCTCACCAATGATAGATAGGGAGTCTGTGATAGTGTTTGAAACGAATTGCAAAACATCGGGTCTATCCATAGTTTTGGTTTTCCAGTCGAGGTTGGCGAGGTCCATTTGTCCTTGACTGGTTCTAGAACCATCAGGCGTATAAACAATCATATTATTACCACCTGTCGTGATTACAGGGTTATTAGGGTCAGAGATGTAAGATAAGGTACCTTCATTAGTTGTAGGTTTGACAAAGTCTAAGGTACCATTTTGGTGTAGGTAGAGCGGTGTTGGTGTTACAATACTAGGAATAGGGAAGGTGTCAGCTTCGAACCAGTAATTACCTACACTGGGATTACCGTTTAAACCGTCGTAGGGGTCATTACCATTAGGTCCAACTACATAAAATCTTACGGGTTTCATGCCACCAGGTTTTGAAGCATCTAATTCAATATTCTGAACGGAAGTAAGCACGGCTCCAGAGGTGTCTCCAATTAGAGACTGCCCTGTTGCGGGAATAGTGATATATTGAATTTGATTAGAGTCAGATAAAGCACTTTTAATTTTGATAGGGAAATTAGATAGAGGACCTGTTCCGTTAATAAAGTTAAAGAACTCGGCAAAAGAAGCGGTGAATGTATCAGCAGGCACCATGATTTGCGTTCCAGGGATACCTATGTTTTGCCATTCGTTGATAGGAGGAAAGATTACCGTAGGTTCTCCAAGTAATTTACGAAACCAAACAATCATTTCCGATTTTCCAATATCACCAATATTAGAGGTAGAGATATCATCAAAAGTTACTCCAAGTATATGACCCACATTGTCTTTATATGTTACATCTCCTGTTTTTTTGGAGCCAATGGTTTGATGTGCCCAAGGACCGAGTACAAGTTTTTGGTAATAACGATTTTGCGTTTTAAGTTCTTTTAGTAGGTATTGCCAAGTTTGAATTTGCCCATCAGTAAAGATGTCCCACCAACCTGTTAGATGGTAAATAGGAACATCGAGGTAAGTATATCTACTAACGGGTCCATTACGCATAGGATTTCCATTTATATCAAGGGTAGCGCGGCTCATATCCATAACAGGACGTAATTCAGAGTGAGGGTAGTGAGCTGCGTTATCAACAGCCCAAGCATCAATAGCAATTTCAGCGGCTTTAAGTGAAGTAGTTACATGAGGACCAAAATCTTGCAAAGAATGAATTCCATTATGGACACTAGTATCCGTTGGGTCATTAACGAAATTGTAACGTTCTACTTGGCCTCTAAGCCAACCATCAATAATTCTTTCACGATAAACACCATTATGATGCCCTGTGGCATGATAATGTTCAGCAGAAGCAACAATAGGAACTAATGCTTTAAGCCCCGGTTGGTTAGGGTCAATTTTATGAGCACCTGCTAACTGATATTGAGAATTACCCAGAGCGGAAGCTCCCAACATTCCCACGTTTCCATTACATAATAATTGGTCAGTAGAATCAATTACAAGGTCGCCGTTAGAATCGTATCTTAATCCATTGAGAATCCATTGCAAGGTATTATAACCGTCTTCATGAGTATTGGCTTCTTTATTGGGCGTTCTATCAAGAGGATGACCACTAGTAGGAGAGTTTAAATAGGGTCTTTTGTCCCAAGAATCAGAGTACATAGGAATATAAACACCTTCCGAACGATACCTTCCTCGCATATCTTGAAGAATACCTGCATATCCCATCAATGCTTCTAATTGTCCTTGGGTAGGGTCTTCTTTATTGTATGGGGTTCTAGTGAATATAACTGGTAACTGCCAAGGATTAGCTTGACCAGGATAATAATAATATTGAGTTCCTTTTTTAGCTATCTTTATGGTTATATTGTTACCGAACAAGTTAAAACTTGCATTAAAATCATCTTGGAGAATAGGAACGAATACATCGGTTGCTAGTCGTGCACCATCCGGCATCATGACCATATGCTCTTTTCGTTCTACCATCTCCTCAATACCATCTATTGTTCCATTATTATTGCCTTGTGCATAAATATTTTGAATACAAGACAATGCAAGGATTCCTAAAAAAAATTTTTTCATATTAAATAAACCTAAACTTTTACAAGGCAAAATTAATATTTGTTTCTAACAATAAAAAAAAATTTATTGATTAATTTGTTTTATTAAAGTTTTTTAATAGTTGAATTTGATTTTTTGAAGTGATTAAATCAAAATATTTTTAAAAGCGTTTTAGAGTTTTAAGGTTTATGATTCATGAACTCTTGAAGTAAAATAGTAGCGGCAATGGTGTTGATGAGCCTTTTATCGGAGCGTTTTTTTTTAGGGCAATTACCTTCAATTAAAGCTTTCTGGGCTATTTTAGAGCTGAATCGTTCATCCCAAAGATGAATGATTAAATTAGGGAATTGTTCCATTAACCATTGATGAAATAAGCGTACTTCTTCTGTGATATGGGTATCTGTTTGGTTCCAATTGGTGGGATAACCTAAAACAAAGGAATGAAAAAGTTCTTTTTTTGCTTTCTCTAGTAACCAATTTTTTAGTTTAGGAGTATCAATACAATCAACAGGAGTAGCAATCAATTGCAGGGGGTCTGTCCAAGCAATACCGGTTCTTTTTGAGCCGTAGTCAATAGCAACAATTCTACCTTTGATACTCATTTATTAGTGAAGATTAGCAAGCGGAAAAGTATCTTTGGAGTAGTATTTACCTTTTTCATCTATACCTACTAAACCGCATTCATGATAAGGATCATGTTCGTAGAAAATCACAATATTTTCATTAACGCATTCTTCGAGAAATAATTTTCTTTCTTCGAGGGTTACAAGGGGTCTGATATCATATCCCATGACGTAAGGCAATGGTAAATGCCCATAGGTAGGAAAGAGGTCTCCTGCGTAAAGAATTTTATAATTTTTATAGGTAATCAAAGGTAATTGTTGAGCTTCTGTGTGCCCATTTACTAACAAAAGTTGAATATATTGATTGAAAGCGGTTTCACCTTTTAATAATTTTAATTGTTGAGAGTCTTGGAGAGGCTGTATATTTTCGGTGAAGAAACTAGCTTTTTCGCGGTCATTTGGGTTAAGTGCCCAGGAAAGTTGTTTTTCTTGAATCCAATAATTGGCATAAGGGAAAGCTAGGACAGACTTGTGATTACTGTCCCATTCAGTGGAACCACCTGCGTGATCAAAATGTAGATGGGTGATAATAACATCGGTGATATCATTTTTTTGGAAGCCAAGAGCGTGCAAGCTTTTTTCTAAGTTAGCGGATTCGTGGTCTATGGCATAGAGATTTTTAAATTTATTATTATATTTATTTCCAATACCGTTGTCGATTAAGATAAGCTTATCACCATCTTCAATCAAAAGGCAACGCATAGCTAGTTCAATTCTATTAAATTCGTCAGCGGGATTGGTTTTATTCCATATTGTTTTAGGGACCACACCGAACATAGCGCCGCCATCTAACTTAAACTTTCCTGTCTCAATAGTATGTAGTTTCACGAGTTTAGAATTAACGCAAAATTAGTTGATTTTATAAAAAAGTAAAAAAAGTATCACTTCTTAAACCCAACCTCAAAGTTTCTAAACCAATAACATCATTGATAGCGATATTTCCTAGATTGACATTAGAACCTAACAACTTGATAAAGAAGACCTGTTGTTCTTTTTTAGGGGCTTCAAAAATTAAGTTTTCATAAGAAACAGAATATAAAATTTCATCTACGAGACCATCACGCACTTCACCGCCCGAACGATAAACCCCCACATTGCCCCCTTCACGTGCCTCCGTAATCACTTTCCATGAACCTGCTTCAAGCTCGTTTTGTATAGATTGTACCCATTTGAATGGAGCCATTTCTTTGTTCGAATCCTTAGAACCTACCTCCGATAAAACTACATAGTTCTTGGAGTATTTTGATATAAGTCCTAATTTTTCATCGTCTGATAAATCTAAGCTTCCAGAAGAAATTTCTACATGAGTGATTTTATAGTCTTCTAAAAGTTTTTCAAACAAATGTTCTGCTTTACGTACATAAAAAATCTCTAATAAAGTCCCTCCAAAATAAACAGGAATATTAGCAGAATGATATAATTCAATTTTTTGTTTCAGTTTAGGTGTTACAAACGAAGTTGCCCATCCCAACTTAATTAAATCTATATAATGCTCAGCTACTTCAATAAGATTTTCCGCCTCTTTTATTGATAAACCTTTATCCATGACCATCGTTATACCTTTATGTTTACGGGGCTTCTGTTCTCGAATCGGTAAATTTGGAATTTCAAAATTGATAAAATGCATATTTCATTCTTTTTTATAATTTTCTATTAGAAATTTTATTTCGCTATCTTCTTTTAAATCAGGGTTATAGTCATACAAATAATCTACATAATTTGGATATTTCAATAATGCATTCTCTAAATAAAAGAAACCTATATTTCTACTACCTAATCCAAAACTTAATGCGGCAGATTGAAACATCAATTTCGCAGTTAATTCTTGATCTACACATTCTAAATAAAAATTTTCCCGTAAGATATGATTGATATACTCATTTCCTTTTAAGTACTCTATGTAAGTTTTTCTCAATAAAAACTCAATTTCTAAACCTTCCCCATAATAATCATTAGAAATTCCCTGCATATATTCCAAAGCATTAGTAAAGTTCCCTAATTTAATTTCTATATCAATGTATCTCAAACATATATCAAAATTAAAAGTGTAATTCAGATAAGTTAGACAATAAATTGCGGCTTCTCTGTATCTTTTTAACTCATACAAGCAGTTTGCTAGTCCATGATAAGCATCAATGAATTCTTCGTCTATATTGATACATTTTTTAAAATAACGTCTTCCATCATCATAAAGCCCTAAATTATGGTAACAAACTCCAATAGCAAATAAAATATAACTATTATAGTCATCTAATAAGCGTATTTGAAATAATAACTTTAAAGCCTCTTCATATTGTTCCAAACCAATTAAAATATGCACTTTTTCGATTAGGTAATCCATATTTTCTTCATCTAGTGCAACAGCATAATCAATTGCTTTTAATGCATCTTTATATTTATTTTGATTATAATACAATAATGCTAAATGATACCACGCCTCTGCATAAAATAGGTCAATCTCAAGAATTTGACTTAACAACTTCTCTGCAAAACTAAAATCTAATATTTTACTATCTCTACATATATTAGATTGTACCTTTGGATTTTTTTCTCGAAATGCTAAAACATAGTAATGAAGAGAATCATCGTGATTCCCTAACTCTAAATGACACTCAGCTATTTTTAAATAAATTTCGGACCTATCTTCAACGTTTAATTCTACTACATAAAGATACCAATCTATCGCTTCTCCATATCTTTCTAGATTTCTTAAAGCTAAACCTTTTAGCATTAAAAATGAGTAATTATTACCAAAATAACCTATACTATACTCTATCCATGCCAAAGCCTCTTCATATTTATCTTTATTCGTAAGATAATTAAAACGATACTCGTAAAAAAAAGGAACATCAGGATAAACTTTGATAGCATAATCAAGTAATTCTTCACAAAGGTTTGTTTGGGAATTTAATCTATAAAATTCATATAGCTCTTCAATTTGATATATATCCATGAAATAAAATTCCTTCCTTTCTAACATGGCCTCAAATTTGATTTGATATTCTCTTACTTCATCAGAAGGATTAAACTCCTCATCTTCATCATAATCCCCATCTTCTATCTTAAAATCATAATTTTCTTCCAAGTCAAAATCAAAACAAACCTCTAAAATATCCTCAAAACTATCATCTATATCCTCATAGCTATCATCTATATCCTCATAGCTATCACCTATATCCTCATAGCTATCATCATAATTAAAGTCTTTCATGTTGAAATTAGTATTAACTCTTTTGGAGTTGTAAAATTACTAAGTTATTCTGGTAAAAAAAATTTTATTTTGATAAAAAAAGCACTTAAAATTAAGTGCTTAATAAACATGTATTTGATTATAGGTTAATTATTTCTTTTTATTTCCGTAACGAGAGAAGAATTTATCTACCCTACCTGCTGTATCAACAAATTTTTGTTTACCTGTAAAAAAGGGATGAGACTTACTAGAAATTTCCAATTTTATAAGCGGATACTCATTACCATCTTCCCACACTATCGTTTCTTTTGATTTAGCACAGGACTTCCCTAAAAATGCAAAATCACAGGAACTATCTTTAAATACCACAAATCTGTAATCGGGATGTATGTCTTTTTTCATTTTCTTTTTTAAACTGCAAAATTATTACCTTATAAGATAAAATCAAAATTTTTTTTACTTTTATAAGAAAACTAATCACTTTGTATTGACGATAGAAGAAGCATTTCTTTTAAACATAATACCATCAAAGATTACTAATCATTTTAACTTCAAGTATTACTAACTCGTTATCAGATAATTTTTAGTATAAGTTTGATTACTTAACAATTTTCAATCGGTTCAATGCTTCATGATAGGCACGTGATTGTTTAAGATGGTCATTATAATCCGAAGAAAAATCATGGTACCCAGAAAAATCAGGTTTAGCGCAAAAGAAAATATAATGATGATTTTCAGGATACAAAGCCGCTTCTAATGAAGCTATACCAGGAGCATTGATAGGACCGATAGGTAATCCTTTGATTTTGTATGTATTATACGGAGAATCGATTTCTAAATCAGACCTTAACACTCGAGTTTTCGTAAAATCTCCAATAGCAAAAATGACCGTTGGATCGGCTTGTAAACGCATATTTTGTTTTAACCGATTATAATAAACTCCCGCTATACGCTTCTTCTCTGAATCTTGATAAGTCTCTGCTTCTACAATGGAAGCCAAAGTACTGATTTGTATAGCGGTCATACCTAATTTCTCTAATTGATCCTGATGCTTCACAAAGAACTTCTTATATTCATTCACAAAAAATTCTAACAATCTCTCAGGCTTAATATTCCAATACACTCGATAAGTATTTGGAATGAAAATTGAAATGACCGTCTCACGAGTTAGTCCATGCCTCTGTAAAAAATCAGAAGCTAAACAAGCTTCTAACAATTGATTTTCAGTAAGTTCTAAATTACTAGCTATGACATGGGCAATTTCTTGTAATGTTCTTTTAGATTCAAAACGAACCCAAACAGGGTCTTGATTTCCTGCACGTAGCTTCTTAACCAAAACCATGTTAGACATACCCTTCTTTACTACATAATGCCCAGGCTTCACTAACTGAGAATATTTTAAAAGTTTTGATACTATTTCAAAATTTCTTTGATTATTTAAAACTTGATTTCTTTGTAAACTATCTAAAACCTCCTGAAAACTTGCTCCCGTACGCACATAAAGCGAATAATCTTTGTTAGTATTACTTCCATAAATTATGTTAATGAAATATACCGTTACTAACACCAACAATAAAATAATTCCTATGAGGATTTTTTGTATTCTTGAAATAGAACTTAATACGTTTTTCATCAGTGCTTAAATTTTGGTGATTTTCATTTCTGTTCTACGGTTTTTTTGTTTGTTTGCGGGAGTATCATTGGGTGCAACAGGCTTGCTTTCCCCATAACCTTTCCATGTCAAACGTGAGCTGTCTACCCCACTCTTAATTAAATAATCAACCACCGATTTCGCCCTTGCATCAGATAACTTTAAGTTATACTCATCAGAACCATCTGAATCGGTATGTCCTGATATTTCTATGTGAATAGTGGGGTTTTCCTGCATGATATTTACTAATTTCTCTAAAACAGTTATAGATTCCTTTCTTAAAGTCGCTTTGTCATAATCATAGTAAATATTTTCAATCACAAATACCTTATCTAATTCCATTTTGGAGAGGGGTATATCTTGAATGAAGGGATTTTCTTGTGTATATTTTTCTGTCAGGCTAATAAGAACAGTGTTGAATAAATACAATTTTTTATTAGCTTCCAGCATATATGTTCCAAAGGGTAGAATAAATTCAAAAGAGCCATCGCTATGCGTATTCATTTGTTGAAGAACATTCTGTTTACTATCCATCACCTTAACATTTGCATTGGCTAATTTCTCTTGAGTATCTTTATCATAAACGGTACCTTTTACTTTGGCTATTTTCTCTTTTTCATTTGGTACCAAATCAAAATTTTTCTCTACACCAATTTTAGCATCTTTTTCATAAATAGCAAATTCCACTGATTGCGGATAGTATCCCTCCGCCGAAACTTCTATTTTATAATTCCTTGCAAAAGGTAACACTTTTTTGTAATTACTTAATTTCTCTTGAAATAAAATTTTTCCATAGACATCTTTAATAATGATAACGGCTTCCAAAGGTTTTAATGTTTTGGCATCGCGTATTTTACCAAATATGAAACCTTCTACCTCTCTATCTAAATAAATATCTTTGTCGAGTTTAGTTATCTCCTTAGAAAATTCCAACTTGTCTCGGTATTCAGGATAATTAGGAGCTTTAACTACTATTTTGTATCGGTATTCACAAGGTACTTTTAAAGAGTATTTTCCATTGGATGCTGTTTGAGTTCCTGCAATAGTTTTTCCATTATCATCTACAATAGAAACCACTGCTTGCAACGAAGTTTTGGTTCTCATATCAAAAATTGTACCTTCTATCGTACATTCTTTTAGTTTTTTATGTTCGGGTTCAATAGAAATATTACGGTGTACATTTAAATTATTGTCTTTAAATGAAGCGGTGATGATATCTTTGTCGCCGTCGCCGTCCATATCGTAACCTAAAATTCTTGCGTTCCAATTACCTGAACGAAATGAATTACGAGAACTGAAATGCCCTTTCCCATCATTCAAATGTACATTGACGTTTTGGTCTCGCGATGACGCAGTAATTGCATCTATATCTCCATCTAAATCAAAATCATCTAACACAATATCAAAATTCATGGCTCCCGTTAAAACAGGCTCAAAAGATTTAAACGTTTTATCGCCGTTATTATGAAACCAATAAATATTATTTCCTAAATAGGTAGCGGCAACCACATCAGGGAGACCATCCTTGTTTATATCTGCAACTTCAAACCCCCAAACCGCATGGCCTCCACAAGCCAAAGCAGTACCTTTCACATAATCCGTTCCCGTAGAATAATGTATATAAACATAACCATCATCACAAGAAGTAATAATATCCTCTCTTCCGTCTTTATTCATATCCCGTACAACCACTTTACGCGGCTTTTCCCCCGTTAAGAATGATCTATAAAAATTAAAATTACCGTTACCATCTCCTGTGAAAAGGTAAACTTTGTTCTCTGAATTGGATACAGAAACTAAATCAATGTTACCGTCTCGGTTACAATCGCCAGCAGTAACCCAGTGAGGGAAAATGCCAGCATCTATAGATTTCATGGAAGTAAAAATTCCTTCGCCCTGATTGATATGCCAATTCATTTTTCCATCTTTAATAGAAACCGTAGCTAAATCAGGCTTTCCATCCCTATTAAAATCAGCCGCCCAAATAGCCCTCGGAAAATTACCAGTCCGATACGACTTCGCCGCAGTAAGATTGCCTTTACCATCATTAAAATGTATATTAATTTTACTATCTACCTGAGAACAAGAGGCTAAATCCACTGTACCATTACCATCAAAATCGGCTGCCGCAACACCCCATGGCTCTTCTCCCGATGGTATACTATACTTCGGTAAAAATATCGTATGCGATATATAAATCGTAGAATCTACCCCTGATAAATTTTCTACTTGTGAATATCCATAAAAAGCAATAAAAACAGCTAATAAAACAAGCTTGATTATTATCATAAAAAACTTTCAGCAAAAATAAATAAAATTTTCAAATACAAGCTGTATTGCAATATCAGATCACTAATCTCAACGTAACACAAGATGGAATTTCACACCAAACTAACACCCATTCACCCACCAACACTAACTCCCATCTCCTTCGCCTTTGAGCAACTACGAAATTGAAACCTACATAACCAATGACTACGATAATCACAAAAAAAGGGAGTAATAAATTTTACTCCCTTACTTTTTTGCTTAATTACAAATAATATTTTTCGTACCACCACTACTTATAGAACCACCACTGCTCACAGAAGGTGTAAGAATAACCTGAGTACCACCACTTCCAACAATACCACCACTTCCCACGGAACCTCCGCTATTCGGATTACAACTAGCACATGCGTTTCCATTTGCGTCCAATCTCACAATGTAAAAGTCACGACCTCCTGCTCCAAAGGATTCTGTCCACCCTGAAACCATATAGCTACCATCGCTCTCCTGTATGATTGATGAAGCACCATCATTACCACTTCCTCCCACGGTTCTCGTCCATTCTAATCCTCCCGAACCATTCAATTTCACAATGTACATGTCATTACCTCCTGCTCCAAAGGAATTAGTATACCCTGCAATCGCATAGCCCCCATCACTCGTCTGTATGATTGAATAAGCATTATCATCACCACTTCCCCCCACGGTTCTCGTCCATTCTAATTCTCCCGAAGCATCTAATTTTGCTATATAAATGTCTAAATCCCCTGCTCCATAGGAATAAGTATGACCTAAAACCAAATAGCCCCCATCACTCGTCTGTACGGCTACATCACCACCATCCCCCAAACTTCCCCCCACGGTTTTCGTCCATTGTAACGTTCCCGAACCATCCAATTTCACAATGCATATATCATTCACTCTTGAATATGAGACCCAAGCATTTCCTACAACCAGGAAGTCCCCATCACTCGTCTTTATGATTGATCTAGAAAAAACATCATTACCAATAACTCTTGTCCATTGTATCCCTCCCCAAGAATTCAATTTCACTATATAAATTTTCATACTTCCTGATCCATATGTATATCCTGAAAGCACGTAGCCCCCATCGGTCGTTTGCACAATCATTGGATAAATAGGAAAAGTACGATCCTCACCAGTCCCTCCCACAGTTCGTGTCCATTGTATTGATTTCGTAGCATCCAGTTTCACAACATAAAAGTCCCAGTCACCTGAACCAAAAGAATTAGTATATCCTGCAATCGCATAACCCCCATCACTCGTCTGTATGATAGTGCGACCTTCTTCATTTTGGTTACCTCCTATGGTGAAACAGAAAGAACTAACACAAACATCTGAGGATGCCGTAATTACGTTGGAGTTTGAGCTGGCTGCACAGCCGTTTGCTCGTACACGATAGTAATACGTTGTCCCACATGTTAGCCCCGTAACATTGTATGAGACCACATTTCCTACGTTCAAGTTATTGTAACCAGTTACAAAATTAGTAAATCCTGCATCCAATGCAACATCTAAAAAATAATTGGTAGCTCCAGAGACACTAGTCCAATTCGCAGTAAAACCAGAAGTTGTAATACCAGAAGCGGCATTGGCAGTAGGAACACCAGGAGGTACACAGCCACATCCCAAATTTATCCACGTACTAGATGGAGCATCCCAAAATTGATAGCATTGTGTATCAGTATTGAATATTAAAAGAGAATTTGCAGGAGAGGGAATCGCATTACGTTCAGCGGTCGTCATCCGCGGCACTAATAAACCACTGTTGTTACTTGTTACGTCTAATTTAGCACTGGCATCAGGCGAGGAAGTACCTATACCCACATTCTGTGCTAGCAATTGATTAGCCAGCATAAACACCAATCCTGTTAAAAATACAGCTCTTTTGATTTTTTTAAAATTAAGATTTCGTCTTAAACATAAAGGTAATTTTTTTATTTGTCAAGTTTTTTTTTATTTTTTTAAAAAAGTTTAAGAACAAACAGCTAACAAATTGATTATTATAAATTTGTTATTAAGAGGAAGGGCTTTCTGCAAGGAAGCTGAGCAATCGAAACTGCAATCAACACTATATTAGGAACCCAAAAACTACTCAATGAGCTTGTAAAAAAGAAAGCTTTGTAGCCACAGATATACTATTGGTATCTTGCAGTAATTTATTTAAAAACCATTAGATAAAGTGCCTATGAAAATTTTGTTCATTTTATCAAATATATCAAAGGTAATCTTTTATACGGATGTTTAAGGATTGCTCAATTTGTTGGTCTTCAATACCAAGATTTCGCTTCATCTTAATTGAATTTATGATTTGTTGTCTTAACAATTTTTCTTTTTCCTCTGTTCTTTGCTGCTCTTGCTCCGCTCTTATTGAAGTAATATTTCGACGAGTTCTATTCGTGTTGGGGTTGATTCTAATATTTTGATATTTAGATTATTATAATGGATATTTTCTCCTTTTTGTGGAATAAGTCCAGCGATACTAGTAATAAAGCCAGCAAGGGTAGTGTATTCTCCTTCGGGAATTTCGAGGTAATACTTTTTATTGAGATAATCAATTTCATGGCGAGCAGAAAAAATAAAATGGTTATCTGATTTTCTTTCTTCGATTAGTCCTTCTGGATTGGTTTCATCAAATTCATCTTCAATCTCACCTATAACGGATTCAATTAAGTCTTCAAGCGTGACTAATCCAGAGGTTCCACCAAATTCATCTAATACAACAGCGATACTTTTTTTCTTAGCATTAAATTCAGAGAGTAACTGATGCGCTAACATAGATTCAGGGACTTTTATAACATTTTTTAGGATATCGTTTAGGTGTTTAGGTCTTTTCAACAAATCTAATACATGGATGTATCCAATAATGTTATCAAGGGATTCTTTATAGATTAAAAGGCGTGAGAGTTCAGTTTCAATAAATTTATTTTCAAGTTCTTGAATAGAAGTATTGAAAGGGAGAGCAATGATTTCAGTGCGGGGAATCATGATTTCACGAATTTTTAACTCATTAAAATACAAAGCATTAGCAAAAAATTCAGGATTGATTTCAGGTTCTTTTTCTGTATTCTGGAAATTTTGTTCAATATAGAATTCCAAATCGGATTTAGTAAAAGGCTGAACTTTTTCATTTTCATGGATGTTAAACCAAGGAAACAAAACTTTGTGATTGATATAATTAAGAAAAATTACAGCAGGTTTTAATAGTTTACTCAAAAGATAAATTATGGGGGCGGCAAGAAGTATAGCTCTGTCTGCATTCTTTCTAAAAATTACTTTGGGAATATATTCCGCAAAAAGTAGTACTAAGATGGTAGAAATAACAGTTTGGAATAAAATGTATTCAAAACCTAATTTTTGTAAATCATAACCTAAATGTAAAGTGGCATAATCAAGTAGAAAAGCCATAATCATTGAGTATATAACCAACATAAAGTTATGACTGATTAACAAAATAGATATAAATTCAGGGGTATTTTTATAAAAATAAGATAAAATTTTGGCAGCCCATTCGCCTCGTGAATTTCTCAATTCAATTTTAAAACGATTAGCTGAAAAAAAGGCAATTTCCGTACCCGATAAAAACCCCGTAATCAATAGAACTATCAAACACAGAATAATCCCACCTAACATGCTCCTTAGTTAATCGTTTTAATTATTCAGTTCAGAGTCTCGATTTATAATATCGGAGTTATCTTTTTGTGCAAGGCGCGAGTAACGCCTAAAGGAATATAAAAAAGTGGAGAGTAGTAATGCTACCAGATATAAAAGTTTTTCCCTGATTACTAAATTATCATAATTAAATACAAAAATAAGGCTGATTAAAATTGACATGAAAAGCCAAAAAAGCTCAATGAATTTCATAATGCAAAAATAGTTCAATTTCTCGCATAAATCAAATCCAGTTGAATTAGAATTTTAAGTATTTGCGTTAAGTGTTGCCATGCTTTTGTTTCCGATGGCTCTGCTAAGATAGTGTAAAAAGCTTGTTGATTTTTTATTTCTAAAACTCCCCAACCATAATCTTTTTGGGTTTTACGTATCTGTGTCCATAAATCAGGATAATTTTTTAATATTTGTGAATTGCAAAACAAATTTTCATCAATTTCAATCCATGTGTCTTTTTCACCTAATTTTGAGAAGATATTTTTACTGGCAATTTTAACATCAGGTATTTTTTCTTGGAAGTTAAAAAAAATTTTTAATACGTGATTAAACGAACGCCCTTTGCCGTGTTTCAGCCAATTAATTTTCCAATTTTCGTGGATTATTTCAGGAATTTTCGGATTTGTAAAACGAAAAGTATGAGCAATAGTTAAATTCCATTGTTTGCAAAAAAGCAAAAAATTTTTTTGAGTAGAAGAGTAATTTTGATATAGTAAGACCAATTTAATGGTTAAAATGACGAGGAATAGAAGTGTAAAAGTGTAAATCATACTAATAATTGCGATCGATAGTATAGTTTACGAGGTCAATAAGGGATTGTTTACTGGGGCTTTCAGGGAAAGTTTTAAGGATATCCATAGCATCGTTTTTATATTGTAACATAATTTGTTGAGAGTAAGCAATTCCATGATTTTGAATAATAAACTCTTTAATCCATTGAAGTTCTTTTTTGTTTCCTTTATGATTTTTTACGAGGGAAATAACTTTTTTGCGGTCATACCAGGAAGCTTGATTTAAAGAATGAATTAGAGGGAGTGTCATTTTTTTTTCTTTGAGGTCAATACCTAAGGGTTTACCGATTTGTTCTTCACTGTAGTCGAGCAAATCATCCTTAATTTGGAAGGCGAGACCAATTTTTTCTCCGAAGAGCCTCATATTTTCAATGATATTTTTATCATTCGTAACGGAGGCGGCACCGCATTCAGTACAAGAAGCAATGAGAGAAGCGGTCTTCATACGAATAATCTCGAGATAAACTGCTACATCAATATTAAGGGTTCTTGCTTTTTCAATTTGAAGGAGTTCTCCTTCACTCATTAGCTTTACAGCATTAGAAACGATTTTAAGTAATTGGAAGTCATCGGCTTCCAAACTCATTAGAAGCCCTCTTGAAAGTAGGTAGTCACCAACAAGCACGGCTATTTTATTTTTCCATAGAGCGTTTAAAGAGAAAAAACCTCTTCTTTCTTCTGCGTCATCAACTACGTCATCGTGAATAAGTGTAGCAGTATGTAAAAGTTCAACTAAAGCGGCACCTCTATAAGTAGCGGGTTGTATCCCCCCACAAATATTTGCTGTAAGTAATACAAACATAGGGCGTATCTGTTTCCCCTTTCTTCTAATAATATACTGCATAATCTTATCCAGTAGCATTACTTTAGTTTTTAAGGCATCTCGAAAGTGAACCTCAAATTGTCGCAGTTCTTTTTCTATTGGGGATTGTATCTCTTTTAAACTTTTTGCCATAAATTGTACAAAACTACACAAAAAAATTGAAAATAAGTCTTTATTTTTTGGGTTCCTTTGGTACCTTTATAAAGATATTTGCTAAAATACCACTTAAAATGCAAATCATTCCAATAATATGATAAAAATTGATAGTTTCATTGAAAAATAAATAACCTAAAAAAATAGCATATAAAATACCAAGATAGTTTAAAATACTTAATTTAGATAATTCCTCAATTTGATAGGCACGTGTCATAGTTGTTTGTGCTATTTGAGTAAGAAAAGCCATACTCAAGACCATGACCACTTCTTTCCAACTTAATGTTTTCCATTCTAATACAGCAAAAGGAAAAGAAAGTAACATAGCAATGAAGACAAAATAAAATACTACGAGCTCAGGTTCATCGGTATTTCTTAAAGTTCTGACCAAATTATATGAAACTCCTGAGAAAAAACTAGAAGCAAGTCCAACTATTAAATACAAGTAACTCACAGAGTTATCCACCCTTTTTATAATAAATACTCCTAAAAAAGCTATGATATAAAAGACAAATCTTAAAATAGGAAAATGTTCATGTAAGAAAAACAGTGCAATGAGGGCTGTAAAAATAGGAGATAAATATTGAATGGTTACCGCAGTAGCGAGAGGCATGTTTTGTATAGTATAAACAAATAAACTAAATGCAATAAAGCCTGAAATACCTCTCAAAATGAGATTCCTTTGATAATTACCTTTCAGCGAAATTCGATGCTTTTTTAGATAAATAAAAGAATATATACTGTTAAAAATAGAACGTAGAAATACAATTTGAAAGACAGAAATATAACTTAACTCTTTAATAATCAAATTTATAAACGCAAAACTTAAAGTAGAAATCAACATTAACTGTACTCCCGTGCTGAACATAAAAAGGTTCGCAAAATTATAAACAAATCTTAGGCAGTAACAATTCTTTTATAATAAAATTTGAACTATTCAGTAAATAAAAATGGGACAAAAAGTCCCTAGTATGATATTGTAAAACAATAAATTAGAATTTAATTGGGTATTAAAGCCCTGTAAATAAGAAGCCTATTCAGTACTTTCGTATAATAATTAAACGGGAATTCCTTTTAGCATTTTATTCCAATAGAGGTAAGGCAAAATGTATTTTTTGAGTATCCATAACCTCCAATGAGGCTTATAAGAATCGAATATGAGCATGCGTTTAAGTTTGGGGTCGGGGGTAAATTCGTTTTTATAGTTAAATTCTGCAAGCACCATTTCTCCATACCCTGTTACTAATGGACAGGATGAATATCCTTGATAATCAAAATTTTGAATAGTTTTTCCTTTTAAATAGCTTAAAACATTATCCACTAATACGGGAACTTGCTTACGAATAGCGGCACCAGTTTTTGCGGTGGGTAGTGCAGCCGCATCCCCTAAACTAAAAATATTAGGATATACGTTGTGTTGTAAACTATGGATATTTACATCTACCCAACCCAGCGAGTTAGTTAAACCTGATTCTTTAATAAATGAATGAGTAGTTTGTGGTGGAGCTAAATGTAAGAAATCAAAGGCTATCTCAACTTTATTTTCTGGTAGGATAGTAGTTCTTAATTTAGGGTCATCATTTATAATACATTGATTTTCATTAGGTAATACATTTTTAAAGGTAATAGTTCTTTTTTGAATATCAATTTTTACTGGGGCAAGCCCTAATTTGAGATGAATGTCATATTCTTTTACTTTTTGCATCAAGGTTTCTGCTATAATTTTAACACCAAAAATAACAGAACCCGGCAAAGCCAAAATGACATTACTTTTTTCCTTCAGACCATGCTTTCGGATGTAGTCTGCAGACAAGTAAGCGGCTTTTTGAGGTGCACCACCACACTTAATTGGAGTTGTAGGCTGTGTAAAAATTGCATTTCCACCTTTAAACTTTTGCAATAATTCCCAAGTCTTCTCCGGATTTATGTAATTACTACATACTACTCCCCTATCTAATGCCTCTTTAAGCCCCTCAATCATAGAAAAATCATAAGTAACACCTGTCGCTACTATCAAAACCTGATATGCTATCCTACCTTGCTTTTGTAAGGTTACTTCATAAGATTTTGGGTCAATTTTGATTGCATAATCTTTTATCCACTCTACACCATCAGGAATAAAATTGCTCTCTTCTCGAATACAATTTTTTAATGAGTAACAACCAGCCCCGACCAAGGTATACGCAGGCTGGTAATAATGTTTGTCCGAAGGCTCTACTAAACCTATTTTTTAAATGGGGATTCGCTTTTTTTAAAAACACAGCAGACATTATTCCTGCCGTTCCACCACCTAAAATTAAAACTTCATATTCCTTTTGAATTCCCATAATAGTATTTTTTTTTGCGATATATGCTTGTCTTTTTATTCATTAAGTAACATAAGTTACATAAAATAAAATTTTTTTACGCCTATGATTTTTTGTTACGTATATACCATTAAAAAACATCACATATTACAAAAATGATTACTTATTGGGATTTTTATTAGTATCATTATTTTCAATAATATCTAAAATGGATAAAAAATTTTTGCGTTTAAACCCATAGGGACAATGCCTACACCCACTTTTGCAACAATAACCCCGCTCCTTTAAATATTTTTCTGTAAATACATACTTACCATTTTCTAAATAGTAATCTTCGTTTTCTACTAATTTTTTCATAAATACATACAAAGATAATAAAAATCTATAAATTTGTACTTAAAAAATGAAACTTATTTGCATCTAATTACGTATAAAGCATGAACATCATATGTAACATGACAACACAAAAATATGAAGCATTCAGTTCTCGTTTTAAATCAAAACTACGAAGCTATTTCTATTTGCACGGTTAGAAGAGCTTTTTTATTAGTTTTTTTAAAAAAAGCCGAGTTAATAGATGCCTTAGAAGGGGAATATATTCGGAGTAGCTTAAATTTATATGAAATACCTTCAATTATTCGTCTAAAAAATTATGTTAAAGTACCTCACAGAAAAGTTGCACTTTCAAGAGTCAATATTTTTAGAAGAGATGGTGAGCGTTGCGTTTACTGTGGTACAACCAAAAATTTAACATTGGACCATGTAATTCCTCGTTCAAAAGGAGGCGTTGATTCTTGGGAAAATTTAGTAACGGCTTGTCATAGTTGTAATTCCAAAAAAGGAAATAGAACGCCCGAAGAAGCGGGTATGCCTCTGCTTCAAAAACCTTTTAAACCTTC
>CALLNY010000078.1 GCA_938005475.1 uncultured Bacteroidia bacterium
ACAAAGAGAATATATGAACAGCTTAAAGAGATACAATGATTTCAATAATATTTTAACTACATATCAACATGAAATAAGTCATGTTCAAGAGTTATTAGAGGAAGAAAGGAAGCGAGCAGAGGAAGAAAGGAAGCGAGCAGAGGAAGAAAGGAAGCGAGCAGAGGAAGAAAGGAAGCGAGCTGATGAAGAAAGGAAGCGAGCAGAGGAGAAAGAAAAACTATTATCCGAAGAGAAGAAACGTATCGAATTATTTAATCATTCTTTGAGAAAGTTAATCGATGCGATGCGTTCTATGGGAATAAGTGATGAGGAAATAGAAAGGAAGTTAGGAAAAAGAATTGATGATTTGGAGCTATAATTAAATCTTTTCTTTCAAAATTCGTATTTTTTATATCTTAACTTGGAAACCATTTTGGCTTTAAGTTCATTAATAATTCAATTATTGATTTTATACTTAATGCTGATTGCGAATAGTTTGGTTGGGTTATACGTCATGTTCTGAAGTTGATTGAAAGGCGTAGGTGTTTCGAAGCGAGTTTACTAAAATGCTCATTGATAGGCTTATAAACATTTTTATACTGAAAAATCCTTTTTATTCTTGGGAATAATAAAAGGGATGTTTTGAATTAGATTATTGGTTTGGGGGATAAACAATAGATTTTCCAGCCATATTTATTAATTGACCTTTCTGGTAGGCTAGTTTCCCATTAACAAAGACATATTCTATGCCCTGTGAGAATTGATTAGGATTGGCTACAGTGGCTTTACCCTGAATGGTTTTAGGGTTGAATAGGACGAGGTCAGCCCAGTAACCATTTTGGATTTTACCACGCATTTTCATAGCACCATTAACTAAAGATTTGGGTAAATCAATGATTTTGTAGAGCATTTTTTCGAGAGGCATTTGGATTTTAAGTGCGTAGTTAAGTGCAGTAGCATAACAGGCAGCGCCACGTGGGTGATTATTTGCAAGGGGTTCACTTTCAATACCACCATCCGAACCAATCATGACAAAATCTTCTTTTAGAGCAAGTTCAACGGTATTTTTTAGGTTTATGGTCCCTTCTGGAACAGCTACTAAACGGTTGTAACCTTTACGATATAAATCAAATTTTTCTTTGGTTAAAGTTTCGCCTGTACCTACAACGGTGAGGTCGGAATAAGTAAGATTGTAACGTTGTTGCCAACCGGGGTCAAAACGTTTGGAAGGCAAGTAGGTTGCCCAGTAAGAAAAAGGATAAACACAAGCCGTTATTTTTAGGCCTGATTGAATAGCTTCACGAATTAAATCAAGAGCTTTAGGCATATTGTAGGTACCTCCCGTGGAATGGATATGGTCAATATGAACTGCGGCGTCAGAATCTTTGGCAATTTTGATAGCTTCTCTGACACCTTCTAATTCAGTTTCTTTTGCGGAATAACGTAAGTGTAAAAAAAATGTTCTTTTATATTTTGCGGCTAATTTAGCGTAAGCTAAGAGTTCGGAGTATTCTGTGGGCTGGTATTCAATACTATGTGAAACACCTAAGGCACCTTCGTCTAAATTTTGCTCTACTTTTTTAAGTCTAACGGCTATACTGGGATATTTGTTACGAATGGTCATTACCATAGTTGAGACGCCATAGTTTGTGTAATGGGGTTTTGTACCAAAAAGTTTATAGAATTGTCCTGATTCGTCGGAGCCACCATGCATTTGCAGGGGGGTAGTACAACCGTCGGTAAGTTTATATTTTTCAAAGATGAGATAAGTTTTTTCGGGATTTAAAGCGTTATCAGCTAAAATATCAATAAAACCTGGAGACAAAATCAAGCCTTTGGCATCAATGATTTTTTCTCCGATTATAGGAGTAGAACTGTAAACAATTTTTCCTTGCGTATTTATTCCCACAAAACCATTCAGGAACTTCCCTTCACTGTAAATTCTTGCATTCCAAAAAACATACTCTAATTTTTCAGTTTGAAAGCTAATTAAAGGCAGAAGCCCGATTGCAGACAAATAGCTAATAAATTCTCGTCTACTCATTTTAGGGTTTATATTTTGCTTCTTTTATAATTTGGGGGTAGTCTGTGGTTTTTACTAAATGTTCTAAGGTTACCTCAGGGTGGTTTTTCATATATTCTGAAACTATTCGTAAACCTAAAAATTCACCGAGCCTTCCTGGCGATTGTCTATCTAAACCTTGGGTGAAGGGTCTATCGATGAGATACTTTTCTGTGGCTTTGGGGTCAGTTTTAAAGAAAAAAGGTAGAAGTTCATTGTAAATGTTTTTTTCAAAATAATTAACCCATTCCATTTGTTCGGGGGTATAAGAAAGTATAATGGAGTCGGGCAACTCGGGGGCAATTTTTTTTGTGAAGTAGAGTTTAATACCTTGATGAATCATTCTGTCAGCAAAGGTAGGCATAGTTTCTGGTTTCAGAGGGGGTTGCCAACGGTTTACATAACGCATTAGAATAGCGGCTAGTATATATTCTCTGCGACATTTTTTACGCATATACATAGGAATATCCATGTGATAGTCAGCATCCGTACCTAAAAAATAATCTAAACTGATACCCCAGTACTGGCTGGTTATGAAAAGTTGGTCTCTTTCTAATACGATGGGAGCAGGTGCCCCAGCAGGAGGATAACCAGTAATGTAAGTATAAATTTGGGGAAAATCAAAATCCTTAAAATATAATTTTAAACGTTTAATTGCTTTCTCAAAGTAGGGAAAGGGTTCATTTTCAGGATATAATTTTCTGACGGAGTCTATTAAAGCAAGGGTAGTTTTATTACTCAAAAAGTCTACGAAGTCTGTTGCTATGATACTATCCGGAACTAGGGTGCTATCTCCTAAATTATAATTCCAATCACGAATAAAATCTAAATGTTTACCGAAGTATTGCTGAAATAGTTCATAATAAGAATTAGGTTTTTCAGGCAGTTTTTTAGCAAATTGTTCCATGGCAATATCTAAGCGATTTACTTGGAGTTGGTAATCTATTGTTTCTAATTGCTTTTCTTCTTCCGACTGGCAACTCACACAAATCCAACAAAATAAAAGATAAAGCCACTTGATTTTTAATTTCATTGATAAACTATTTTTTACAAAATTTGTATATGATAAATAAAAATCCAAATTTATTTTAAGGTATTATGAGTTCATTTGAACTATTAAGGGGCGGGAAAAATCCTCAAAAGGATTTATTGTCAAGATGTCAAATCAATGGGGTAGGGTAGGACAATAAAAGTATCCTAGAAAAGCAGTTTTATCTGCGGGATAGATAAGTAGAGATTGGACTTTAAATCAAGTTAGTATTTTTGTTTTCTTCTTTGTGAAGAAAAAATAAAGGATAAAGGAAATTCGTTATAATTTACTGATTTGATTTTCAATGAAATGATATAAATCTTCACCTTTCAGCATTCCTTGAGCTAGATAGGCGAGGTCTAGCATTTGTTTAGCAAGACTAATTTGTTCGGTTTCGTTTGGAAGCAATAAAATTTTTTTAACTGCGGTATGGTTAGAATTGATGATAACCGTAAATAAATCTGGTATATTCCCCATACCGGGGAACTGATAATGAGTCATGTCTTGCATGCGGCGTTGATATTCAGGGCGGATAACCGTTACAGGCATTTCATTAGAAGCTAAATTTTGGAATTGGAATGCGACTAAATCATTTTTTGCCGCTTTCTTAAAGATTTCTTTTAATAGATTTTGCTCTTGTTCATTTAGTAAACTGGTAGCTTCTATGCCCTTATCTATAATTTTTTCAATTGTATCGGAGTCTACACGTACAAATAAAGTTTTATCAAGTTCATGTTCCATAAAGCTGATGAAATGCATATCAATGATGCCATCCATTCGTAGCACTTGATACTGTTGGGCTTTGGCTTTACGGATATAAAGTTCTTGTGTTGTTAAATCATTTGAGTATAGCCATACAAGTTGATTATCTTTATTGGTTTGCAGAACTTTCGTTTTTTCTTTGAATTCTTCTAATGTATAAAACTCATTATCAACAGTTTGTAATAAACATATATCTTTAACCTTCTCTTTAAAGCTATTATCACGAATCATTCCATATTTAACGAAAACACCAATACTCTCCCACTTACTTTCAAAATCTTTACGATTATCTTTGAATATAGAAGTTAATTTGTCGGCAACCTTTTTGGTAATGTGTTGAGTAATTTTTTTGACGTTAGCATCCGTTTGTAAATAGGAACGAGAGACATTCAAAGGAATATCGGGAGAATCAATAACACCATGTAATAATGTAAGAAAGTCTGGAACAATATCTTCTACGTTATCCGTTATAAAAACTTGATTACTGTAAAGCTGGATTTTATTACGTTGTAAATCCATGTTAGGTTTAATTTTGGGGAAGTATAAAACTCCTGTAAGATTGAAGGGGTAATCTACATTGAGATGTATCCAGAACATAGGCATTTCAGACATCGGGTAAAGTTTACGATAAAATTTTTCGTAGTCTTCATTTTGTAGTTCGGAGGGTTTTTTTATCCATAAAGGTGGTTCATTATTGATAATTTTACCTTCAAATCGAATAGGAATAGGTAGGAATTTACAGTATTTATTTAGGATTTCAGAAATTCTGAAGGATTCTAAAAATTCTTCACAATCTTTTTGGATATGCAAAACGATTTCAGTGCCTCTATCTGCTTTATCACAATTTTCTAGGGTAAAAGAGGTTTCTCCTTCGCAAGACCAATGCACAGCAGGTTCCTCTTCACGGTAACTTTTCGTAAAGATTTCTACTTTTTCAGCGACCATGAAAGCGGAATAAAATCCAAGCCCAAAATGCCCAATAATTTGAGCGTCTTTATACTTTTGTAGAAATTCTTCTGCGCCAGAAAAAGCTATTTGGTTGATATATTTTTCTACTTCATCAGCAGACATTCCAATTCCTTTATCTTTAATAGTGAGTTTTTTTTGTTCTTTATCTAACGTAATTTCAATGGTTAGGTCTCCAATTTCACCTTTTAACTCCCCTAACGAAGCCAAAGTCTGCAATTTTTGGCTTGCATCTTGTGCGTTACTTACTAATTCCCTTAAAAAAACTTCCTGATTAGAATACAAAAATTTTTTGATTATAGGAAAAATATTTTCTGTGTGAATAGATAAAGTGCCTGTTTTCATGACCTTGAAATTTTTCGCAAAGATAGTTAGAATAAAAACTAAAATCAATACGAAGATTTAATTATTTTTGTCGTTTATGAGTTATTTATTAGAATTACAGAATATAAGCAAATCATACGAGGGGAAAAAGGCGGTAGATAATATTTCTTTGTGTGTAGCAAAAGGACAGATAGTAGGTTTGTTAGGTCCTAACGGGGCTGGAAAAACCTCTTTAATTAGAATGGTGACTTCTATTACGCTTCCTGATGAGGGTAGGATACTTTTTAATGGTGAGCCATTGCTACCAGTGCATCAGCAAAAAATAGGATATATGCCTGAAGAAAGAGGCTTATATAAAAAGATGACGGTGCTTGAGCAATTAGTTTATTTATTGAGATTGAGAGGGTTAACAACTAAAAAAGCAAAAGAAAAGTGTAGGGAATGGCTACGAAAATTATATTTAGAGGAATGGGCAGACAATCCAGTGAGTGATCTATCAAAAGGAATGCAACAAAAGGTTCAGTTTATTTTAACTGTTGCGCATGAACCTGAACTATTAATTCTAGATGAACCTTTTTCGGGGTTGGACCCCCTGAACTCTCAACTCATTGAAAATTATTTACTTGATATTAAAAATCAAGGTAAAACTATATTATTTTCTACACATCGAATGGAACAAGCTGAAAATTTCTGCGAACAAATAGCGTTAATCAATCAAGGAAAACTTATAATATATGATACCATGAAAAATCTAAAAAAACGCTACAAAAAAAATCAATATAAGTTGCAAACACGTAGAGGGGAATATAGTTTTGCATATCAAGTTGAAGGGATACAGATATTGAAGCAAGATAAATCTCTTGTTTTTCAGTTAGAGGAAGGTTTTAGTTTGAAAGATATTTTCTTACAAGTTTTAAACTATGATGAGATTATTCATTTTGAGGAGTTATTACCTAGTTTAAACGAGATTTTTATTCAATCGGTTTCTCATCAGGCGCAGCCACAAAAGAATTATTGATTTCTTTGTCTAGGTGATTTAAATCATAAAATTTGCCATCTAAGGCGAGCATGGAGTTTGGAAAGATAGCTTTTGCTTCCATAAGTAACTCATTTAAATCGTAATAACGAGCAGAGAAATGCCCAAGCATTAAATATTTAGAGTTAGAATGGAGCGCTTGAAGGGCGGCTTGTTTTGCGGTACTATGAAAAGTGAGATTGGCTTTTTCTAAATCCATATCAAGAAAGGTAGATTCATGGTACAAAAAATGAGTATCTAAAAAATGTTCTACAAATTTTTCATCGTAGAGGGTATCAGAAGCATAAGTATAACTTAATGGAGGATTAGGGGGTAAGGTATAATCGTGGAAATCATAAAAAATATTATCATAGATTACATTTTCACCAGATTTGAGTAAAGGATAATATTCTTTGGGCAAGGGAGTTTCTTTCAATTTTTGAATATTTAAACGAAAGGATTTGTTTTTTTCTAAAAAATAAAAACCATTGCAGGCTATACGATGCTTTAAAGGGAAAGCGAATACAGAGAGTTTATCGATTTGATAAATAAGAATTTTTTGGCTAGTTTGGGGGAGTTCTGTCCATTCTATATCAAATCGTAAAAAAGATTTTGATAGATTTAAAAAGTCGTAAAACCAAACTTTAAGACCTTCAGGGGCATAGATGTGTAAAGGTTCTTCACGTTCAAACATACTTAAAGTAGATAATAAGCCTGGTAAACCTAGTATATGATCACCGTGATTATGAGAAATAAAAATAGCTTTTAGGTTTTTTAATTTAATTTTGTATTTCTGAATTTGGAATTGAGTACCTTCTCCGCAATCAATTAAATAAGTGCCCGTATCATGAATAATGACTTGGCTGGAAAGTCCTCTATTAAACATAGGTACTGCCGCACTACTCCCTAAAACACATACTTTGAACATAAAAAAAGCGGGGAATTATCAGTAATCATAATCGTTCTCGTGATATTCTGAACGAAATTCGTCTTCGAATTCTAAATCATCAAAATTTTCATCTTCAAAATCATCGTCAAAGTTTTCTTCAAGGTTTACTTCGTCAAAATCATCAAAATTGTAATTGTCAAAGTTATTGACATCAAAATTTTCGTCAAAGTTTTCAATTTCTGCGAGATGAATTTCTTCTATGGCGTCGTCAATAGTAGGGGCGATATTTAATTTATCTTTCAATTGAGAGATTTCTAACATTTTTGATACATTTGGGTTGATTCCTGTAAGTATAAAATATCCATTAGAATTCGTGCAAAGCCTATTAGCTACCAGTATGGAACTTAAACCGGAAGAGTCTATGTAATCTGTGGAAGATAAATCTAAAATGATATTATTTATGCCTTCTGTGTTCATCAGAACGAAAAGTTGTTTTAAATCAGGGGATATTCTAGTATCCACTTTTTTTTCTTCTAATTTGATGAGTGCATAAGTAGGCAGTTTATCGATTGTGTATTTCATATTGATTTCAAGCCGTAAAAATAATTATTTTTTACAATTTATCAAAAGACAACGAGCAAAATAAATAAACTATTGATATAATGTTACTAAAAGCTTGTATATCAGGATATAAAAAGTAATCCATTTTTATTCAACAAAATCTAGGTCATTGTGGAAGGTTTCTTTCATTTGGGTGAGAGAAAGCAGTGCAATTCCTGCAAAAATCAAAGTAACGATGAGAGCACCGTAGAGGATGTTTCCCGTTATATAGCTAAAAAAATTATAAATAGGTAGGATAAGTGTAACGGACCCTCTAACGAAGTTAGGAATAGTAGTGGTTGCAGTGGCGCGGATGTTGGTACCGAAATTTTCTGAGGCAACAGTTACAAAAACTGCCCAGAAACCTGCCCCAAAACCGATTAAAAAACAAAATATATAAAATGTTTGTAAAGTTACATGAGGGCTAAATAAATATAAAGCGGAGAATAATACTGTTAAAATAATAAATAAAGCTACTGCTTTCTTACGGCTTTTTAATATTTGGCTGATAACTCCCGAGAAAATGTCTCCAACTGTTAGCCCTGCGTAAGCCATCATCACAGCAGTACCTGCTTTCACTTTTTCTCCTTCTGGTACTTCTACGTTTAAAACTTTTGCAAATTCTGGGGCAAATAATATTAAAATACCAACCGCTACCCATGTGGGAATACCAATAGTTATACACTGTAAATATTTCTTAAATTTTTCTTTATCAGTAAACAATGATAAGAAGTCTCCTTTCTTTAAATTTTCTATTTCTTTAGATTTTTCGAAGATTCCTGATTCATGAACCCCAATTCTTAGTATAAGTAAAGATAGCCCCATTATTCCACCAATGACATAAGCGAGCCGCCAGTTTTCAAAGTTTCCTATATTCCATTCATAGTTACCGATGAGGCCAGCAGTAATACCTCCTAATAACCCAAAAGCCGCAATGATAGTACTTCCATAACCCCGAATTTCTTTTGGCATTAACTCCGATACTAGCGTAATACCAGCTCCTAACTCCCCTGCCAATCCAATTCCCGCTATAAACCTCCAAAATGCGTAACTTTCAATGGAATTTATAAATCCGTTCACAAAATTTGCAACGGAATACATCAATATAGAACCAAATAACACCGAAAGCCTACCTTTCTTATCCCCTAAAACTCCCCATAGTATACCTCCTAATAACATCCCAAACATCTGAATACTGATTAACCACTCTCCCAAAATTGTATTATCTGCTCCTTTGTAGCCCAAAGACTCCAAACTCTGTACTCGTATGACCCCAAATAAAATGAGGTCATAAATATCAACGAAATAACCTAATGCAGATACTATGATTGCAGGTATATAGGTTTTCTTTTCTAATCCCATAATTTATTTTACAATATCAAGAACTTTTTCTGCGCTGGGGATACTGTTACAACTAAATTTAGCTTTTACGACCCCATCTTTGAGAATAATAACGCCAGGATTGGAGCGAATCATAGATTTTAATGTTGTTTGGTCTTGAGGAACCATGCAAAAAGGTATATTTAAAGATTGTTTGAAGCTATTACGGATATCGGAGCCGCTTGCAGTTAATAAAGCAATTTGGAAACCTTTAGATTGTAATTGGTTAGCTAAAGAAATGGCTTGATTTAAAGCGGCAGGTAAACTTTTCTGAAAATCTTCTACGATAATCCACATGGTTTTTCCTTTAAATTCTTCAAAACCACATTCAGATTTAAGCGGTTCATATCCGTGAGCAAGAAATTGCCCATCACGTCCACGTGTGGTAGTCTTATAAGCTAAATCAGAACCTATCGAATAAGGCAAAAAGTCCACCACAGGTAAATATTTATAACAATACCATGCATAAAATGGAATTATCAATGCAAACATAATACTTAAAATCGTGTTTATCAAATTTTTAAAGAAAGGATAAATACTATCTTTATAAACAAAGAGATAACCAATAAAACCCGCTAAAAAAACATCTTTGATAAAAGATTGAATAGGAGTAAGTTTTATAGCATCACCAAAGCAACCACAGTCCGTTACTTTTTTGGTTATGGCAGAATAGCCTGTAAGAAAAGTAAAGAAAATAATCATGACGAGTAAGGAAGTGGTAGTAAACCCTGGCGCAAAACCAAAAATTAAATTGATGGCTAAAAGTGTCTCTAATATACCGATCAAAAAAGCTAAATTTAATGACCAAGGTCCAAACACGGAGTAAGGTAAACCAAAAGAAGCATCAAAAACATGGAAATATTCATCAAGCTTATAGGAAAAACCTATTGGGTCATTTATTTTAACGAAGCCTGAAAAAAGAAATAATAAACCTATTAAAATTCTAATTACGTAAATAGGTATTAGCCTTTTTTGGTAAGCCTTCATGGGATAGATGTAGTTTAATTAGACCGCTTATAGTCAAAAACTATATAATCTTCATCGCCTGGTCTGTCAATTACTTCTTTAATTTTGAAAACAATATAGTGGGGCGATATTCTAGACTTTAATAATACGATATCATTTGGTCTTAGTGTTCCTGTTTCTAATTTTGGGGTGTTAGAGCGAAAAGCTTGATCTATTGTAGAGTATCGAGCTTGTTCAAAATTGAATTGAGCTGTTGTTAAAACCACAAAATTTTTGGTAGAGGCTGTATTAGGTGAGATCCATGAAGCTAAAAAATTGCCAGATATTTGGGTGTTTTCCTGAATATCTTTTGCTGTATTATTAGACACGATGTTCGTTCTAGCAATGCAATTAAAAGCGTTTTTTCCGGATATGCTTAAATTACTGTAAATCGTATCATTTTCATAGCTCAATAAAGTATATAGTTCAGTGGTATCTCTAATAAAATCTTTCGTAACTATGTAGACAGCAGAATCTACTTGCATTTTGTTGTCATAAACAAAAGCTATAATTTTGATAACCGTTAAATTATTTAAGCCTTGGGGTACGGTGTATGTAAAATTCTTTTTTAATAAGGTTCCTGTGATATCCTCTTCTAATAAGATACGGTCATTATTATCTATACGTTCTATGATTTTGAAAGACTTTAGTAATTCATTATCAGCAAGTTGATAAGATAGATTTACACTTTCTCCTTCTATAAGGTTAGAAGAAGAAGTACTAGGTGCGGTTCTTACGATGGTTGGTCTTTTATCGGTAGGAGGAAGTTCATCTTTGGCAGATTCTTTTTTACAACTTGCCCAAAATAAAAGCGTTATGGTAAGCAAGATAATTGATTTAAATACTTTCATCATCAATAAAATTACGCCGTAAAATTAGTATATTTTTTTGAGATTAGTCAATATTTTTATAAGGAATTTGGTTGATTTTTTCAATCCATTGAAAATCTTTATCTGTAATACCGCCGGCATCGTGAGTTTTAATGGATAATTTTAACTGATTGTAGTCCAAAACGATACATGGGTGATGATTTAATTTTTCAGATATTATGGCTACTTGTGAAACAAAGGCAAAAGCTTGTATAAAGTTTGTAAACTTATAACGCTTGGTTAGAAATCCTTCTGATAGCTTCCAGTCAGGGAAAAAGACAAGCCTTTGAAGTATTTCTTCGTTGGTATAATGCGATTTCATAAAATTGACTTTAAACGCAAAGATAAGAATTTTTATTAATAGTTTTTAAGTTAGGTTAATTTGAGTATGTGAATAAAATGAGAAGTTTTGGCATATAAATTGAATTTAATTTTGAAAGAACAAAAAACATCATGATAAAGGAAACGTTGTTAATGGTAGTTTTATGTGGGATTATAATGCGTCTTGGTGCGCAAAATAGTTCTCAGGACCTTTTAATACCTTACCGAAAAGGGACAAAATGGGGGTTAGTGGATAAAAATAAAAAAGTAATTTTAGAGCCTAAGTTTGAGAATTTATGGTATTTTCAAGAGGGGTTAGCGAAAGCTCAAAAAGGGTTAAAATGGGGATTTATAGATAAGGCGGGCAAAACTGTTGTGAAATTCAAGTACGATGGTGTTGATAATTTTTATGAGGGGCTTGCCCTAGTAAAAAGTTCAGGAATAGATGAAGAGGAAGTTGATGAAGAATCAGAATCATCTGAGTTATATGGATTTGTGGATAAAACGGGCAAGGAAGTGGTACCTTTAAAATACGAAGATGCAGTAAGTTTCCAGGAGGGCTTTGCGGCTGTAAAATCAGGCGGTAAATGGGGTTTTATTGATAAAACTGGCAAAGAAATAGTACCTTGTAAATACAGTTATTCATTTCGTTTTAGTGAGGGCATGGCTCGTGTAAAGCAAGGAAAAAAATGGGGTTTTGTAGATGCAACGGGTAATGAGGTAATTGCTTGTAAATATGAGGACGTAGGCGAATTTTCTGGCGGTTTAGCTCCTGTTAAATTGAACGGTAAATGGAGTTATATTGATAAAACAGGAAAAGAAATCATTTCAGCAAGGTACGAGGATGCCCAAAGTTTCAGTGAAGGATTTGCAGGAGTGAAATTAAATGGCAAATGGGGCTTTATTGATAGAAATGGGAAAGATATAGTGCTATTTAAATACGAGCAAGTAAAACCTTTCAGCGAAGGAATGGCAGGGTTTAAAGAAAATGGTAAATGGGGATTCTTTGATAAAACAGGTAAGAAGGTTGTTAATCCTAAATATGATGATGTAGGGCTTTTCAAAGAGGGTTTGGCATCCGTTGAGTCTATTAAAGGCAAAGGAATTGGTTTTATTGATAAAACAGGTAAAGAAGTTATTCCTTGTAAATATGAAAGTCATTCCCAATTTCTTAATGGAATAGCTTTTGTGAAATTAAATGGTAAAGGTGGATACATTGATATGAAGGGAAATCCTTATTGGGAAGATTAAATAAATGTCAAACTTTTCTGGCAAGGCATCTGTTTGGATGCCTTTTTATTTAAAATTATACTTATTTTTGCAGTTATGCCGAGGCAAAACAGAATAAAAAAATTCCTTAATCAAAAACATAGACTCATGCTTATGCATGCAGAAACTTTTGAACAAAAAAAATCTTTTTATCTCTCCAATAAACGCTTAATATTAGGATTTGTTTTATTATCCATTGTTTATTTTGTTTTGAGTTATTTTTTAATTATATTAACCCCGCTCAAAAGTATCATCCCTGGTCATTCTGACCCGCAAACAGAAAAAAAACAAACTGAACTTATCCAGCAATTAAATGAAATGAAAATCATTGTATCTAAACAAGACTCTTTTATCCATTCTATACAAAGAATGAGTGGCTATGTTTCTATGGACACTGCAAAAGTAAAAAAACAAGAAAAAGTTACTTATTTACCTAAAGATTATCTCAAAAAAATAGAAGAAGAACATGTAAAGGCATTGATACAAGAAAAGCAAGAAAATAATATAAAAACACAAAATATAGAAATTAAAGGCAAATCTTTAGTATTATTTCCACCAGTTAATGGGGTACTTGTGAACAGATTTGATATTTTAGAGCATTTAGGTATAGATTTAGGTTCAAAACTAAATGAACCTGTTAAAGCGGTAGCAGAAGGTTTTGTGGTTTTATCGGAATTTTCAACAGATAACGGTTTTATTATTGCTATAGCCCATGATGAAAATGTAATCTCTTTTTATAAACATAATTCTAGGGTTCTAAAAAAAGTAGGTTCTTACGTAAAAGCAGGTGAGCCTATCGCAATTGTAGGTAATACAGGAGAAAATTCTACAGGACCCCATCTACACTTTGAATTATGGATAAACGGCAAACCCGTAAATCCCTTAGATTACTTTTCTTACTTAGAAAAATAAGTTAGTTTCCATTTTTTTATGGGGAATAAACAACATACTAATTAACAACAGTATAAAGCCAGGCAACAAAAACCAACTATATAAATTAGCTTCTTTTATTTGTTCTTCTCTACCCAGAATAGTAAATTTTTCTTTTTCTAATTGCTCCACCAGTTCATTAAGATGTTGATTCACCGATTGAATTTCATAATAAGGGGTCTGAAATTTTTGACTTATGGATTTTAGGGATTGATTTCTAAGTTTGGAGATAGCTATATTCCCATTTTTATCTTGGAAGAATCCCCCCTCTGGTTTAGGGATTTTACTGCCCGCAGTTGTTCCTATACCTACACAAAATACTTTGATGTTTCTTTCTTTGAGATGTTCTATGACAGAAGCATATTTTTCTCCAAAATCTTCACCGTCACTTATCAGAACTATGGACTTACTTGCACCATTGGCAATACTATCGGGCGTAAAACGTTCAGCGGCTTTTAGTAGCGCTTTCCTAAAATCGGTGCCCGTGTTAGCGAATTGGTTGGTTTCTATTAAATCTAAAAACATTTCAATAGCTTTGGGGTCATTCGTAAGCGGGCTCTGAACATATGCAAAAGAAGTAAAAACAACCAATCCCATTTTACAGCCTTGTAATCGTTCTACTAGTAATTTAATTTCCTGTTTAGCTTTTTTTAAACGTGAAGGTTGAACATCATCACAGTTCATTGATGCAGATACGTCCAACAAAAATATGATTTCTTTGTTGATTATAGGAACCCACTGATTATCTCCCTCAAAATAAGGACCTACATAACAAACTGCAATACAATTCAATGCAATTACTCTTAGATAAGCCTTTAATTTAGGTTGGTAAAACTGAATTTTATGAACATCAAAATAATAAGGTATGATTTTCAGAGAACGTTTGTATAATAAAAAAATCAGAACAAAGCATAAAGGGAGAATACCTAACAAGGAAAAGAAGTTATTTTCAAAAACAAATCTCATCGGCTGGTCGGGATCGTTTGGTGAGGGAATACTGTAGATTAGATACTTTTAGCACCTTCGGCTAGTTTTTCTGTATTTTCTGCTATTCGTAGAGCATCAATAATTTCTTGGATATTGCCGTCCATGATAGTAGGTAAGTTGTAAAGGGTCAAACCGATACGGTGGTCAGTTACTCTACTTTGGGGGAAGTTATAAGTTCTAATTTTGGCGGAGCGGTCTCCTGTTGAGACTAAGGAACGGCGTAGTGCAGACGTAGCTTCTAATCGTTTATTCATCTCTAACTCGTACAGTCGGGCTTTTAAGATTTTTAATGCTTTATCGTAGTTCTTGATTTGGGAGCGTTCATCTTGCATAGAGACCACGATACCCGTTGGAATATGAGTTAGTCTTACGGCGGAATAGGTAGTATTAACTGATTGCCCACCATTTCCTGATGAACAGAAGGTTTCTTTTTGGATGTCATTCATATTCAGCTCTATTTCTACTTCTTCGGGAGCAGGAAGCACGGCAACCGTTGCGGCTGATGTATGTATTCTACCGTTAGTTTCGGTTTGTGGTACTCTTTGTACTCGATGTACTCCTGATTCATATTTTAAGGAGCCATAACAATCTTCTCCTTCCACAAAAATGATAGCTTCTTTAATTCCTCCTGCTGTACCTTCGGTAATGCTACTAACCTCAAATTTCCAACGTTTTTGCTCACAATATCTTTGGTACATTCGCATAAGTTCCTGTGCGAACAGGCATGCCTCATCCCCCCCCGTGCCCGCACGAATCTCTAAAATACAGTTCATCGAATCCTCTGGGTCCTTAGGAATTAAAAGCTGTTTTAGTTCTTCTTCTAACTGGGGAATTAATCCTTCTAACAAAGAAATTTCCTCTTTTGCTAGTTCACGCATCTCTTCGTCTGTTTCCTCTGAAAGTACCGCTTTCGCAGACTCTAAATTTTTTAAGCTTGATTTATATTTCTTTCCGACTTCTATGATTTGTGTTAAATCTTTCAATTCTTTACCTAACTTTTTCATTTCCATAGGATTAGACATGACCTCAAAATCGGTCATCAAACGATTTACTTCCTCAAACCTAGACTCAATACTTTTTAGTTTATCTAACATATTCAATTATTAGGCAATTATTAGGCAAAGATACATCTTTTTTTAATGAAAGAAAAATTTTTGTGAAAACCAAAGTAAACCACTAATTTTGCAACGGTCATAGCACACCATGGGATTATTTGATTTCTTTAAAAAAAATAAAAAAGAAGACCAAATTCAATTGGATAAAGGTCTTGAAAAAACTAAAACTGGATTTTTTGAAAAGCTAACCAAACTGTTAATCGGTAAATCAACAATTGATGAGGAAGTGCTAGACCAACTTGAAGAAGTCTTAATTTTGAGTGATGTAGGCGTAGATACTACCATAAAAATTATCCACAAAATTCGAGAACGTGTTGCCAAAGAAAGATACACTTCTGTTGCAGAATTAGATAAAATTCTTAAAGAAGAGATTGCCAAATTATTGTATGAAAACCAAGAGAGGAAGTATAATTTTGATGTTGAGCCACAATACCATAACGGGAAAAAAGTTCCTTATGTGATTATGGTGGTTGGGGTGAATGGAGTAGGGAAGACGACTACTATCGGGAAATTATCGAATCGTTTTAAGGAGTCGGGGTATAAAGTAATGATTGGAGCGGCGGATACGTATCGTGCGGCGGCAGTAGATCAACTGAAAATTTGGGCTGAACGAGTGGGGGTACCGATTATAGATAAAGGTATGGGTGCAGACCCCGCATCCGTTGCTTATGAGACCGTAAAAAAAGCTATTCAAGAAGAGGTAGACGTTGTACTAATAGATACCGCTGGGCGTTTACACAATAAAACTAATTTGATGAACGAACTCTCTAAAATTAAGCGAGTCATGGCTCGTGACATTCCGAATGCTCCTCATGAAGTTTTATTAGTGTTAGATGCTTCTACGGGGCAAAATGCTATCTTGCAAGCGCAAGAATTTACCAAAGCAACCGATGTCTCTGCGTTAGCCTTAACGAAATTAGATGGTACTGCCAAAGGCGGCGTAGTCATTGGGATTAGCGATATGTTACAAATTCCCGTCAAATATATTGGCGTTGGTGAAGGTATCAATGATTTACAATTATTTGATCCTAAATCTTTTGTAGAAACTTTCTTTCAAAAAAAATAAATCTCATCCACTAAAAACTTTTGTTTGTGTCAGAAAAATCCACGAAATTAAATTTATTCTCTGCAACGAATTTAGTAGTAGCCAATATAATTGGAGCAGGAATATTTACGATATCTGGTTATACGTTGGGAAGTGTGCCATCTGTTTTTGGGCTTTTGTTGATATGGTTGGTTGGGGGAATATTAGCACTATGTGGTGCTTTGGTATATGGGGAGTTAGCATCTATCATGCCTAAATCAGGCGGTGAATACTATTATTTAAGTAGAATTTTTCATCCCATTTTAGGTTTTTTATCCGGTTTTATTTCATTGACAGCTGGTTTTGCCGCTCCGGTTGCTGCCGCTTCCCTGGCCTTTGGCAAATATTTAACTGCCGTAATTTATGGTCAGTCCGATGATTTTTTTACTAAGGTTTCTGCTATTGGTATCATTGTTTGTATTTCGATCATTCATTCTACCAGCTTGAGTTTAGGCGCTAAAATCCAAAATTTTTTAACGGCTATTAAAGTATCTTTATTATTGGGTTTTGTTTTATCTGGATTAATCATTACATCCAATCCCCAATCCATCTCTATTCTACCGCAGAAAGGAGAATGGTCGTTAATATTTTCTTCAGGGTTTGCTATTAGCTTGATATACATATCTTTTGCTTATTCAGGTTGGAATGCGGCGGCTTATATGTCAGAAGAAGTAGAAAATCCTGAAAAAAATGTACCTAAATCCCTATTTGCTGGGACGATGATAGTAATAGCTTTGTATTTAATGGTAAATTGGGTATTTGTGTATAGTTCTCCTATAACGGATTTACAAAATAAGGCGGAAGTGGGTGATATTGCGGCAAGAAATATTTTTGGTGAGCAAGGCGGTAAAATAGTTAGTACGATGATTGCATTAGCTTTGACCTCTTCCATCAGTGCGATGATTATGGCAGGACCTCGTGTCATACAAGCAATGGGAAAGGATTTCCCTATTTTTGCTTCCTTCGCTAAAAATAATCAAAAAGGCATTCCGGCTTTTGCAATCTTTGCACAATCAACCATTTCTGTTCTGGTGGTTTTAAGTTCTGAATTAAGTAATGTATTGAATTACATCGGTTTTACTTTAAGTTTGTTTACTGTAATGACCGTAATAGGTTTAATGTACTACAAATTAAAAAATCCTCAATCCCAACATACTGTAAGAACTCCTCTTTATCCTTTAATACCAATTTTGTTCTTGAGTTTATCTACTTGGATGCTTATCTACAATGTGCTTGAAAAACCACAGGAATCCTTGATAGGTTTGGCTACCTTGGCTTTAGGTGTGATTATTTATTTCTTGACAGGTCAAAATAAAATTATTTTTAATAAATCATAAGATCATGCTAACATACTATAATCAATGCGTTAAGAGACCTTCTTATAATTTTGTGATGGGGGCTACTTTGTTAATTATTTACGAGTTAACGATAGCGTTTTTTCCTACGGGTACGGTAAATGGTGTAGATGCATTATTTCAAACTTTTTTAAGAATGATTCCTTTTTCTACATTGATTATTAGTGTTTTATTGATTGTTATTGGTGTTTACTTTGTATACAACGATAAAACGCAAGGGTTTCATTTACGAGGGGATATCATGAGTTTCATGTTTATAGAATCCAGTTTATGGGCTTTTTTTGTTTTGCTTACTGTTCCTATGCTTGTAGGGAAACTTTTACTACAACAGATTGGTATTCATCAATTAAGTTTTATACAAAAGATAGGATTTTCTTGTGGTGCAGGTTTTTATGAGGAATTTTTTTTTCGATTCTTGTTAGTCATTGGTCTACAAACTTTTCTACAAACTAAAGGCTTGGAATCCCGAAATATAATGATAATATTGATGGGGGCATTTCTGTTCTCTATGGCTCATTATGTGGGTGCTTACGGAGATGTTTTTACGATGAATAGCTTTTTACAAAGATTTTTTTTTGGTTTATTTATGAACTTCTTGTTTGTTGCGCGTGGTTTTGGTATAACTGCTTGTACGCATGCTATATATGACGTTATAGTTTTTAATTTGTACTAAAATTTTTGTGCCACAAAAATGGAGCGGGGCATATCTTCGTTAAAGTCATTCAGGTTGTAATCCCCCCATATATATAGTATTTTAAAGCCATTTTGTTCTAACATAAAACGCAGATCTTGCGTAGAGTAAAGGTAAACACTTTCAAAATAATTGTACCTTTGTGAAGCATCAAAAACTTCAATTTTTTTTATGATCTTTTGGTTTTCTACGTATCTCCCTATTTCAAATTTTATTTTACCGTTGAATTTGATTTCATGGGGTATTAAATTTTTAAGTATATATTGCGAATTGAAAAAGTCAAGGATAAAAAAACCATTTGGTTTTAGGTGTTCGTATACACGATTTAATACTGTTTCATTTTCTTGGTTTGTATCAAAATATCCAAAGGAAGTAAATAAACTTAGAATACATTGAAAGTTAAAAGGTAATTTAAAGTAGCGCATATCCTGCACTTCAAATTTTAGGTTGGGATTTTCAAAAGCTTTGGCTTCAAGGATAGATTGCTGGGATAAATCAATACCATAAACTTTGTAACCTGCTTGATGGATAAATTTAGCATGCCTTCCTCTACCGCAGGCAAGATCTAATATCCATTCATCAGGAATAAGAGGTATTTTCTTTAACAAATTAGTAATAAAAAACTGGGCTTCTTGGTCATCTCTATGTTGATAGAGAATTTTGTAATAAGGGGTATCAAACCAATTTTTAAACCACTCCATAAACTCATTCAATATAAAGCCATAGACCTTTTAGGTATTCACCTTCTAGATGGAACAAACTTGGGGCATGGTCATAGGAATGTCCGAGGGTTTTTAAGAGACGGACGTGCCTATTGGCATCGCAAGCGGCATCGAAAAGTATTTTTCTAAATAGTTCTAAACCAACTACTTGCGAACATGAAAAGGTAAAAAGATAACCGCCGGATTTAATTTTTTTAAGGGCTTGTAAATTGATTTCTTTATAACCACGATAGGCTTGCCCTACGGCAGAATGATGCTTAGCAAAAGCTGGTGGGTCTAAAATTATAATATCTATTTGGTGTTCAGGCATATTTTTTAACCAACGGAAAGCGTCTTCTACGATAGATTCATGATGATTTAATGGTCCCCAGTTTTTTTGTATATTTTTTTCGAGTATTTCCAGTGCCCTTTTAGAGGAGTCAATGGAATAAACTTTATGGGCTTGATTTTTTAAAGCATAAAGCGAAAAACCACCAGTATAAGCAAAAATATTGGCTACAATTTTATTTTTTGCATGTTGCCCGACTAAAGCACGATTATTTTTTTGGTCTAAAAAGAAGCCTGTTTTTTGTCCTTCTTCCACATCACATAAAAATTGAATGCCGTTTTCTTGAAACCAAATTTCTTGTATTTTATTGGAAAGCCATTGTTTTCGTGGGGGAATACCTTCTTTGGTTAAAATTTTTGCATCAGATTTATCATAATGGTAAAAAATATTATGTGAAATTAAAAATTTTTGAAGCAATGGAATTAAATTATAGGTTCCAGCGGTAAGTATTTGAATGACAGCAACCTGGTTATAAATATCTATGATGAGACCAGGCATTTCATCACCTTCTGCATGAATAAAACGAAACGCATTGGTATTGTGTTCTAAAAGGCTTAATTTAAAATTCCATATTTTTTGCCATTTATGGTACCAATAGTTTTCATTCATTATAATAGGTTGGTTTGTAAATTCAAACATTCGTATAGCAATTTGACTTTCACGGGAATAGAAACCATAACCTAAAAGATGATTTTGATAATCAAGCACTTGTACTATTTCACCTGATGAAAGGGAGTATGGGGTTGATTTAATTGCACCTGAGAAAATCCAAGGATGCCTATTCAAAACCGTTTTCTCTCTTCCTTTGTTTAAAATAATGCTTTGCATCAAGAATTTAATTTAATGGAAGTATTTGGGGTAAGGAATCATGGATTCTAATAATAAAATTGTGGAGTCTCTGACAAAAAAAGCAATTACTATAATAATAATCCCTGTTATCAAGCCCACGGCTTGGTTATTTTTGCTTATTTCTTCAAACTCGTTAGTATTGTAGGTTAATTTAGTAAATAAATAAACTCCAAGAAGCGTATTGACTAAGGCAATAATAAAAGCTACGAATGCGAATAAAAAAACATATTTTATGCTGGGAAGAATCCAATCATAACTTCCTTGGCTTTTTTGAATTTGAATTCTAACGATATTTAAAACGGGTTGAATGGCACCTGATATGATGTAGCCCACACCTAATAAAACTCCCGAAATAAAATAAGCAAAGGACATATTGTCTAAACTGATCGTATAATATTTCTCTAATACTACTCTTATGACTTTATATGCTAAAAAAGCTACTACGATAGCAAAAGATAAAGACAAAATTAACTGAATGCTCGCTAATAAGAATAAATGGTTTGACATGGCTATACGATTTTAGATATGTTACAAAAATTTTATAAAACAACGTTTTCTTTTGTGTTGAATATGTTCGTAATTTTTCCAGGTTTGAATGGCTTTTTGATTAGTTTCTACCATGGCAGTAGTTTCTACATACTGAATACCATGTTCTAATAATACTTTTTGAAGTTCTGTAATTAGGACAGCAGGAATTCCTTGCTTTTGATAGTTTGGGTCTACTCCAGTCAAAAGCAAATCTGCGACGGTATTTTTTTTTAATGCTCTTAAAATGTACCACCATCCCAAAGGAAATAAACGCCCTCGTGCTTTTTGAAAAGCTTCCGATAATGAAGGCATTCCAATAATAAAACCTAATATCTGACCTTCCAAATTCTCCACGATTTTTACGAATTTGGGATTTAAAACTTTTAAATATTTTTGTATATAAAAATCTCTCATTTTGGGGCTTAGTTCTACCATACCAAAAATATCATTAAAAGAACGGTTAATTAACTGAAAAACTTTCTCTCCATACGCAATCATTTCACTGTTTTTCGTAAAATGGATTACCTTTAATTTGTATCTCTCTTTGATAATTTCATTAAGACGGAGGGCTTTTTCAGGGATATCTTTAATTGTTAAGCGAAACTCTAACCAATCTATTTCTTTCTCGTAGCCACAGTTTTCAATGTGTTTTTGGTAGTAAGGGAAATGATATTCTGATGCGATTGAGGGTAGGTGTTCAAAGCCCTCAATTAAAATTCCTTGATGGTCTAAATTAGAAAAGCCTAATGGTCCATGTATTTTTTGCATACCTTGTTGAGCGATCCAATTTTCTGCGGTATCTAATAATTTTTTTACAACGGTCTCATTATCAATAAATTCTATTCTTGTAAATCTACCGAATTTTTCTTGAACTTTTTCATTATATTTAGAGTTAATGATAGCGCCAATTCTACCTACCACTTGATTATTTTGTAATGCAATCCAAAATTTAGCCTTGCAATATTCAAAAGCTGGATTTTTACCAGGTTTTAAAGAAGCAATTTCATCGCTAATCATGGGAGGTATCCAAAATTTGTTACCTCTATAAAGTTTATAGGGGAAAAGCACAAAATTTTTCATATCCGAATCCGTAACAACTTCTTTAATTTCTAAAGACATATTGAACAAAAGAACTTTCAAAACTAAACTTTAATTTTATATCATCAAAATGGTTTCCAAAAATATTTTCAAAAGTTTTTGACGATAAATTTTAGTTGTTGTAATTCAAAAAAATTTTATTTTTGCACATAATTTTATTAAGCGATGCGGAAACTCATTTTCATTATAGTTGTTATTTTCATTACGCAGCATATTTATGGTCAGGAGGGTTATCATATAGGATTTTATGCGATGCCATTAAGTTCATGGATGTTAAATAAACAGGATTCAGATGCATCAAAAGATACGTTTTCTTATTTAAGAACCTATGGTATGTCAGGAGGAATTTCATTAGGGTATCATTTTGAGGACCACTTGGGCGTTCATGTCAATTTGTTGTACTCGGCACAAGGGCAAGACCATACCTATAAAAATCGTTTGCAAGATACGGTGAGACACCAATTAAGACAATACTTCCTAAAAGTACCGGTTCTTTTTAAGTATACCACAGACCCCGAGCTTAAATATGCTTTTACAGTGGAGGTGGGTCCGCAGTTTAATTTTTTGTTAGGAGTGAAAGAGCGTGACAATAATAGAGCATATTTATATGAGCAAGTTCCTTTTGAGTATAAAACGAATGTGCCCTCTCGTTACGAAACGTTTAATTCCTTTTTATTTGGAGCCGCATTCAGAACAGGCTTAGATGTTAAACTACGCTATAATATGAAAATGAATACTCGTTTGTGGGTAGATTATGCTCTTACTGATGCCGAAAATAAAAATGCTACTTATGATTTAACTAAACAAGGTATTACTCAAACGGTTAATTATTATCCTACTAATAGACCAAAAACCACTAATATTACAGGTGGTTTATTGATTGGTATAACTTATGTATTGATGCCTAAAATTCATTATTGAAATACATTATGAATGCTTTACTGTTCGGTGGTTCTATTTTTCCTAACCAAACTGCTTTAGAGGAAAAGCATGTTCTAAATGTAATTTTAGAGTTTATTTACAACAAATTTAATCAATGCTATGACTGTCATATTGAAGGGATGATTTCTTTGTTGGTTTTGTTTTTTTGTGTAATTTTAGGGATATATTTTATTTTAAGCAGTATAAAAAAGTAGTGATAGAGACTTAAAATTATGTCTAACAAAATAAAGGTTTTAATCGTTGATGATGAAGAGCCTGCTCGTAAGCGAATGATAAGGTTATTAGAAAGTTATGAACAAATAGAAATTATTGGCACGGCTGAGGATGGTCTACAAGCGCTTGAAAATATCGTAGAGTTAGAGCCTGATGTTGTCTTTTTAGATATTGAGATGCCCGGTTTGAACGGATTAGAAGTAGTTAAAAATTTACCTAAAAACTTGAAGCCTATTATTGTTTTTGCTACTGCCTATCAAGAGCATGCTGTCAAAGCCTTTGAATTAAATAGTATAGATTATCTTTTAAAACCTGTTAATAAAGAGCGTTTGCAAGCAACTATTGAAAAAATAGAAAAGAATTTTGCTTTACAAGAAAAACCTAAATTACCAATAGAAGATTTAAGTACGCAGTTACAACAAAGTGGTTTTCAGTTTAATAATAAAATACCTATTCCCACTGCAGACCGTTACAAACTTATCAATACGGAAGACATAATCTTGGTACAGGTAGAGGAGCGAATAACGCATATTTTTACAGTTGAAAAACGTTTTATGATTAACCAAACATTAGAGCAATTTGAAAAAAAATTACCTTCCCAAAATTTTGTTAAAGTAAATCGTTCCTCAGTTGTTAATCTTACCCATGTAAAAGAATTTGTTATATGGTTTGGAAATAGGTTAAAACTTATTCTATCCAATGGTATGGAAGTGGTTTGTAGTAGGGACCGCTCTAAAATGTTAAAACATATGTTGGACTTATAGCATGTCCATTGTAGTAACGAATTTATCCCATTATTTTGGTAAACATATAATTTTTGAGAATATAGGTTTTGAGATCTATGAAGGTGATAAATTGTGTGTGATAGGGAAAAGTGGAGAAGGAAAAAGTGTATTATTTAAACTTTTAACAGGGCTATTAAAGCCTACTTCGGGTAGTATCTCAATTTTAGGGGAAAATCCTTATCCATTATCTTCGGTTATTTCTCAGAATATGGGTGTGGTATTTCAGAATCCTGCACTCATAGATTTTTACAATGTTTGGGAGAATATTGGATTAGTGGATTTATATCGAAATAAGAGGGCTGAACAAATTTTACAAAGAGTATTCGAAATTTTACCTTTTGTAGGTCTAAAAAAAGAAGATTCCTATAAAAGGGTAGAAGAGCTTTCAGGGGGGATGAAAAAAAGAGTAGCTATAGCCAGAGCTTTATATCATCGACCTAAAATTTTGTTTTTTGATGAGCCGCATTCTGGTTTAGACCCTATCAATGCAAGGGTAATTGATAAACTTATTCAAATGATTTTTGAACCTAATCATATTTTGGTCATGGTTACGCATGACATGCAATCCGTGCGAAGTATTGCTAATAAAGTTTTATTGATTGACCAACACAAAGGTTATTTCTATGAGAACATACAGATATTTTTTCAGTCTGATAATCCAACTATTAGGAGTTTTTTGAATAGTTGTTAGGTACTTGAACTTTTTTGTTTTATTTTTGTTTGACCAAATAAAAATAAAAATGTTAGAAGTAGGGCAAACAGCTCCTGATTTTACTACACAAGACCATTTAGGAAATACGATTTCATTAAGTCAGTTTAAAGGGAAAAAAGTAATATTATATTTTTATCCTAAAGATGATACACCTGGTTGTACCAAAGAGGCTTGTAATTTAAGGGATAATTTATCAGAGTTACAAGCAAAAGGTTTTGTTGTATTGGGTGTTAGTGCAGATACGTTGGAGTCCCACCAGAAATTTGCTCACAAGCATCAATTGAACTTTCCATTGTTGTTAGATAAAGATAAAGAAATTATTCATGCTTATGGCGCATGGGGAGAAAAAAATATGTATGGTAGGATTACCCAGGGAATAATGCGTTATACTTACATCATAGATGAGCAAGGTAAAATAGAGCATATTATAAAAAAAGTAAAGACAGATTCACATGCGGAGCAAATTTTAGCGCTTTATCAAAAATAAATTTTTTATACTAAACTTTACATATTTTGAATTTGGCTTGATTAAGATTGTGCTTTTAGAGCTTCGGATATCATCATAGTTTCTAGAATATTTTCGAGGGTGATTACGCCTACTATTTTGCCATGATAAATAACGGGAACGATAGCTAAGGAATGAGTTTGAATAATATGGAGTGCTTCTTTTAGTGGGGTATTAGGAGTGAAGAAGATGGAGTTTTGTTGGAATAAATCTTGGATAGGAGTTTGTTTAGGGTAATTAGCGAGGGATTGTATGAGGATATCTCTTGTCATAATACCAATTGGTTGTTTTTCGGAATTGATAACGATAAATTCTTTTTCGTGGGTATTCAGAATAATTTGAATAACGTCAAGTAAGGTGTGATAGGGTAGGAGTAAAGAAAATTGGGTGATTAAAGCATCTTGTACTTTAAGATTACCTAATAAGTTTCCGTATTTGATGGCTTGGTATTCTTGGGCGGCACCAAAGAAAATAAAAATACCAATAAAAATGAGAAAAGGATTATATATAAAACCAGCAAAAATGAATAATAAGGATAGGATTTGTCCAAGAAGCATAGCGAAATAAGTAGCTTGTATTCTTCCAATCCATAGAGATAGTAAAGAGCGAAATACTCTACCACCATCCATAGGAAAAGCGGGAATTAGGTTAAATATTGCTAAGGTTAGGTTTACGGTAGCGAGGTTGGGTAAAAAATTTTTTGTGTGAATTTGTATACTGATATCATCAAGTGTATATTCAATAGGAGAGAAGATAATCCAGGTCCAAAGTATAGCACTAATGATGACATTTACAATGGGGCCGGCAAGCGCTACGATTAATTCTTGAATGGGCTTTTCAGGGATTTTTTCTATAGATGCAATTCCTCCGATTGGGTATAGAGTAATACTTTTTGTATGAATTCCGTACTGTTTGGCGGCTAATGCATGTCCTAATTCATGTAATGTAACGCATAAAAAAATACTTAATACATAAATTAGACTCCATATTATTTGATGAGAGTTATTTCCTGCTTTAAAGTTTATGTAAAACACATATCCCAAAATCAAAATAAAACTCCAATGTATTCTAATAGGAATTTTTTTTATTTCTATGATTTCTAAACTGTTAGAATGAATTTTCATTTTTGTTGTAGCTAAAAAACTGTTTGCAAGTTAAAAAGATTTTTTAGATTAAGTTTCTATTTAAAGATTTTTAATTTTTTGTTTTTATCAAAAATCATGATTTATTTTGTAGTAAAATATTTTAATGAAACTTATAAGAATTAATCCAGAACTACAAAGAAATATATGGGAAACTATTACACCTACAAAGTTGGTAATTATGCCAATTGTATTAGGTTTAATTTTCATGTTAGTAGATAGTGCCGTTCAATTAGCTACTGTTTCGTTAGTGCTTTTTTATATTATTACAGTGATGGTAGGATCGTATATGGCTGGGGAAGAGATCCCTGGGGAGATACAAGATAAAACTTGGGATTGGCAAAGGATGTCTGCGATGACCCCCATGCAAATGACATTAGGAAAACTTTGGGGTTCAACGATTTATCAGTGGTATGCTGGTGTAATTTGTATTATAGTTTTCATAGTAGCCTCAATAGCTTTAAAAATGGATGTGCTTCGCCTTATTCAGTTTGTTTTTTGTATGATTTTAACTGCAACATTTTTTCAATCAATTACAATGATTTTTGGTATTGGAACCAGAGACATGCCTATAGGATTAAGAAGATTTTTAATTATTGCTGTCTTGCTATCGCTTGGGATTATATTGGTAACTATATTTATTGTGTTCAGCTTTGCTAGTTATTTGGATAAAAAAATTGATACTGAAATTATTGAACACTCTTTCAATTGGTTCTTTTTGAAACTTCCAATTATTACTCATTTTTTAATGGCATTATTTTTTTTAAATGCTTGGTCATTCATAGGTTTATATAGAGCTTTTAGAACGGAAATGTACTATTTTAATGGTCCAGAGTTATATATAGTTTTTCTTATATCCATTCCTTTTTATTTTAGTGGGTATTTAACAAATATTCCGAATTTATCGATATCAATTTATTTAACTCTATTGTTTGCAGGGATTGCTTTATTTGCTTATAATTCCACTTTAATTACTGCATTGATTGATAAAATGGAAATTGTAGGTTTTAGAAGATTATTTTATCATTTAAAAATTAAAGATTATAAGAAAGCAGGTTATAATACTCCTATGTGGTTGGTTTCATTTATAACAGAAATCTTTTTTTCAGTATTTGCATTGGGGATGTATTTTATTGCTTCTTCGGAATTAAATAAGTTTGAGGAAGGATTTTCAACTAGGATATTTTTCTTTTTATTGGTTATAAATTTGTTTTTAGTTAGGGACTTAGGAATATTCTTATACAATAATTTTACTCAAGGCAGAAATGCTACGGGAATTACATTAGCTTATTTATTTGTTTTATATCAAATATTACCTGCTTTAATGGTAACTAGTGGAAATGAGCAATTATTACCCGCGTTTTATCCAATACCTTATGATAAAAACTTCGAGTTCTCTTGGATTAATATACTTATTCCTTTAATTCAAGCGGTGATTATGGTACTATTAGTGAAGAAAGTTTGGGAGGAGAAGAATGCGAAGCTTCAGGCTAGTATTCAGAATTAAGGTTTATTTGTAAAATACTCCATAATCACCTTTGTTGGTTTTATAGGCACGGAACATAAGATTAGTATTGAAAGGAGTGGCAATATTGGCATCTTTGTCAATGGCAATCAATCCTCCGGCACCGCCTTGTTTGACTAATTTATCGAGAATAATAAAATTTGTGGCTTGTTGTAAGTTAAGATTTTTGTATTTTACAAGGGCTATGACGTCATAAGCAACTGCATTTCTAATGAAAAATTCACCGTGTCCAGTACATGAAACTGCGGCGTATTGATTATCAGCGTAGGTGCCTGAGCCGATTATTGGGGAGTCTCCTACTCTACCTTTCATTTTATCTTGTATTCCTCCAGTTGAAGTACCTGCGGCTAAGTTTCCGAATTTATCTAATGCAACCGCACCTACCGTTCCATATTTACTATCTTGAAAGGGTTTGAGTGAAGCGTCTGCCATGAAATATTTTTTATCTACTTTCTTAAAACCATTTCTAAATAAAAGATCTTCTGCACCATCCCCAACAATAAGAACATGTTTCGTTTTATCCATAATAAATTTTGCGGCTTTTATAGGATTTTTTATATTTCGTAATCCTGCCACAGCCCCTGCTTTGAGTTCCTTACCGTCCATGATAGAAGCGTCTAATTCAAATTCACCTTTGATATTGGTTACAGAGCCTTTCCCTGCATTGAATAATGGGCTGTTCTCAAGCACTACAATCACTGTTTCAATAGCTTCTAAACTAGTTCCTCCCCTTTCTAAAATGTCATATCCCAAATCAATAGCTTCCTCAAGTTTTTTCAAATGGGCATCGTAAGATTTCCCTTCTATTAAATTACCTGCTCCCCCATGTATGACAATACCAAAGGGCTTTTCTTGTGCTGATATGCGTCCCATAAAACTCAAAATAAGAAAACTAATCAGTATAAAAATAACTTTCATCATGACTGCGAAATTAATCATTTAATTAATTGCAGTTCAAAACAGTGTTTAAAAATTACGATTCAGGATAAAATATTCACATTTTAATTTTTTTTTGAAACAAATTGTGATTTATATCGTAGAAATTACTAACTTGCAACAGTTTTTTTTAGTAAATTTTAGGACATGAAAAATAATAGTTTGTATTTAACTTTTTGGCTTTTGCTCTC
>CALLNY010000079.1 GCA_938005475.1 uncultured Bacteroidia bacterium
TTGATGATATTTACTTCATCCTGCAGAGCTTCAAAAGAGTCTCCGGTATTTAATTTAGTCAAGGAAGTAAAATCAAAATTGCCAAGCTTTGCAAGATCTTCCCTGATGGATTGCAAGGGTGCCATAACGATATAAGCAAGCAGAGATCCAACCCCCAAAGCTGAGGCTGTTACAACAGCCGTGCTTAATACATCTCTGGTCACAACATAGCAAACAGGTGCTACAAACAGTGCTGTGAAAACAGAGATCTTTAGCTGTGGAAGCTTAATGAAGCCTAAGGATAAAAGCTTGCTGACAGGATGCTTTCTGATATTGTTTTCGCCCTTTTCCGCTTTTACTCTGACCTTGATAAAGCTTAAGCCATTTTCTGTTCCCCGTTCCAGCTCTGTAACCTCTAGCTTTTCATTAAAGAATTCACCGCTGCCTTCTAAAAGGCCAAGGAAGTAATCAAACATAGCGCGCTTTGAAATATATTTGAGTTCAAACTCTCCACCTCCCAAATCGGTAGGTATGATTCTAGGGGGATTTGCACCCTTGATCATTTTTGTCAGCTGAGCATGAACATCATCCATCATTAATAAAAAGGATTTGACATTGCTTCTTTCGAAATAAGATGGAAACCACTTTGAAAAGGACGTAATGTTATGCTTTCCTACGCTTTTCCAAATAACATTCACACTTTTGCCTGTATGCTTTGAAATCGTTAAACGTTGATATAGAGATTATTGCAAAAACAACGGGTTTACCTAAATCAGATATAGAAAAATTGTGAACCACAAAAATAACAAACTTATCTTTAGGACCTTAATAAGAAATAAACTTCTTATGTCTTATTTTAGGTTAACATGCTCTGTAACTAATTGTTTTTAGATAAATTACTCATAAGATACTTTAAATGGAAAATTAACTTTATTATAGTATTTTAGGATTTTGGTTCGGTACCGTTACGTTCTGAAATGATAATGGCTTAAGTGCACCTACTCAGCCACTAATCCCCTTAGTCGTTGAGTAATAAGCGAAACGAATGTACCGAAACAACTATCTTTTACGAAACATATTGACATTTTAACACGCTACACTTATGGTTACTAAGCTTGCTGAAGTACTCAATATGACCAATTCTTTATGTAATGAGAAAAGCAAATGTACAAAACCAATCCTGGCCCTTTATGGTAAAAACTCTCTAAGTAGAACAAGAGAAATACAGCAGATAAAAAACCACTATCAGACATATTATTTTTAACTCCCAAATCTGAAAGTGTGTTTTGTAAAAAACTTTTAAGATAATTACCGTTCTAGCCTATAATCATGCAGGATTTTTTTAAAACTTTATATTTTTTCATTTTTCTTGAAACTTGTTTCCTAAATCTTTGGAATTATAGTACCAATATTTATGCGGCTTCTTATCAATAAACCATTGAAAACCTTCTAATTGATTTTTTTCAAACCATATTTCATGCATAGGATAGTAAATAGACTCAGCATTTTGATGAAATATTATTCTTGAAGGTTTATTTTCTTCAAACCAAATTTCTATGTTTTCAGATTTCCCTTGATTCATACCTAAATATTCCTCGCCGTCTTTAGCAAAATAGATGCTATTTGCTTCTTTTTGTACCAACATCCAGTATATTTCTTTATCTTTAAATTTTCCGTCAATATTTACGCCTTTGATTTGATTAAATCCGATACTATCCTGTTGAGCAATCAAAAAACTATGGTTTCGTATAGCAATAGAATCGGGATTATTGTTTTTTAACCATAGGAAAATGGTATCTCCTAGCATTTGACTGGAATCTGACCAGATAATAGGGCTCTGAGTGAAAGTAATTAAAGAATCCATTTGGTTATAATGCAAAGAGTCGCAAATAGCCTGGAATGCGTTGGTAATGAGTTTTACTCTGTGGCATGCTACAAGTTCTTTTCTTTGATTAGCCGTATCTTGAACAGAAAATAAGGTATCCGCAAATAAAGTCATCGTATCTGAATCATAGAAGTATATTACATAAGGGTCATGGGTAAGCCAAAAAGTTTGTTTTTTAGAGTTCCAAGTACCAAAATCCCCATATAAAATGGTGGTGGTATCTTTATTTTGAATGTAGACATTACAAATGGCTTTACCGCTGTCTTGCTCATTCCAGAAATATATTGTATCTGCCCTTGCATAGTAGTTGCTATCAGCATACCATGGATTTTGATACAAATAAAAATTTTTCCTCTCTGTATCTAAAAAACCACGTTCTGCATAAGCTTTTGAACCATCTTTGATATCTAAAACATACGTAGGTGCTTTTAATGTTACAAACTTGGATTCTGTATTATATTCTAAAGTATCTGTTTTAACTAAAATATCTTTGCTTATAATTTGAACATCTTTTACAAAAATTGCAGTTTTACTCTCTGTATTATATCGACCAACGACCGACGTTAATTCGTTTTCAGTATCTTTTAACTTGCCTTTTTGAGTATATTCTCCGATTTTAGTAATTCGATTGAAGACCAAATAATCTGTATAAAGCGTAGTCTTTTTATCGGTAAGTTGAACGTTATGAAATACTTCTGCAATCTGGGTATTTCCATTATAAAATAGTTTATCACCTTTGAGTTGGGTAGTATCATCCATCATCATTCTCACATTAGAGAAGGCATGAATACTGTTTTCTTTGGTAAAATGATATGCTGAATCGCAATACATAAAAGTATTTTTTTGTTTTAGTATCACATTTCCTACTAACTTACGAATAGGCTTACTCTCCCAAGTGGCAAATTCAAATACATCGGAGTTAAGGATTTCAATAGGTTCTTCATTTTGCGAATAACCCATTTGAAAATAAACAATCCATAAGAAAAATAGGTACTTCAAAGTATTTCAAACAGACCGCAATTTATAAATTTTTAAAAAATACTCGCTTTTTATTTTATCAATTTGTCAAACAAATATCTATTTGACAAATGCAACTTTCTACGGAGTAAAAATAGAGAACTTTTCTTCAGAATGTTTATTATACAAGTATCTAACAAAGATACATAAGAAAAACGATATTATTTGAGTTGGAATTCAATTTAATTAAACAAACTCAAAAGCCTGTTTTTCTATGAAATTTTTATCAATAACAATTTGTTTATCTGGTATTTCTGGTAAATGAAACATGGTATCCATGAGGATTCTATCTAAAATTGAGCGTAAACCACGTGCACCTAATTCCAATTGAATAGCATGTTTAACCACAAAATCTAGGGCATCATCCTTGAAAATTAGCTCCTTGCCCTCCATTGCAAATAGGTACTGATACTGTTTTACAATAGAATTCTTCGGTTCAGTAAGAATTTTTTTGTATGCTAATTCATCTAGTGGGTTCATGTAGGTAATTACAGGCAATCTACCAATAAGTTCCGGAATTAAACCAAATTTTCTTAAATCGTCTGAGGAAATATATTTTAAGATGTTGGTTGTTTCTTGCTTTTTATTATCGGATTTAAAGCCAACGGCGGTTTTATAGATACGGCGTTGAATAATTTTTTCTATGCCTTCAAAGGCTCCTCCACATATAAATAAAATGTTTTGAGTATTGACCTTGAGAAAATCCTGCTCAGGATGCTTTCTTCCTCCCTTTGGTGGTATATTCGCAATAGTTCCTTCGACAATTTTAAGTAAAGCCTGTTGTACTCCTTCACCACTCACGTCACGCGTGATCGAAACCGATTCTGATTTTCTCGCAATTTTATCAATCTCATCAATATAGATGATGCCCATTTGTGCTTTCTCTAAATTATATTCAGCGGCTTGTACTAACTTCACAATCACATTTTCAACATCTTCCCCCACATAACCCGCCTCAGTAAGTGTAGTGGCATCTGCTATCGCAAAAGGTACTTCTAAAAATTTAGCTATTGTTTTTGCAATGAGAGTTTTCCCAGTACCCGTTGGTCCGAGCAATAATATATTACTTTTTTCCAACTCAACTCCATTACTGGAATTTAGATTAAATTTTAATCTTTTGTAATGATTATATACTGCAACACTAATAGTTATTTTCGCTTCTTCCTGACCAACAATATAATCATCTAAATAACTTTTTAGTTTTGACGGTGTTACTAATTTAAAGTCAGGTATCAAAGCCTCCGTATTAGACTTTAAAAAGTTTTTCTTAATTAAATCATTGGCATAAGCCACACAATCCATACAAATATAAGCATCATTCCCAGCAAAAATAGGAATGCTAAGATTAGTTCTTCCGCAGAAAGAACAGTAATTTTCTACTTTTTTCTTACTCAATATTATTTATGGTTAGGAATAAGTACCTCATCAATTAAGCCATATTCTTTTGCTTCACTAGCAATCATCCAATGATCTCTTTCAGAGTCCGCCCAAATTTTATCGAAGGGCTGGCCTGAATGAGCCGATATAATTTCATAGAGTTCTTTTTTAAGTTTTTGAATCTCTCTATGCATAATTTCAATTTCGGTGGCCTGACCCTGCGCTCCACCGAGTGGCTGATGTATCATGACGCGTGAATGAGGTAAACCTGAACGTTTTCCTTTAGCTCCTGCACACAATAAAACAGCTCCCATAGAAGCCGCCATCCCCGTACAAACAGTGTTCACATCTGGCTTTACGTGTTGCATTACATCATAAATTCCTAATCCAGCATACACAGAACCCCCAGGAGAATTGATATAAATATAGATATCTCTTTTTGCATCTACAGACTCCAAAAATAACAATTGCGCCACAACAATATTTGCAACGGTATCGTAAATTCCTTGACCAAGAAATATAATTCTATCCATCATTAACCGTGAAAATACGTCCATTGCAATAACGTTCAATTGTCTTTCTTCAATAATATTGGGGGTCAAATTACGGAATTTATAATTTTGTTCTGATAGGTAATCATGCAATGTTAAACTACTGATTCCTAAATGTTTATTTGCGTAGTCCTGAAATTCTTTTGAATAATTCATTGTTATATGGAATTGATGATTTCAAAAAATTCTTTTACATTAACATTTTTTTGTATTGTACCCACTTTACTTTCAATAAAACTGATGAGGTTAGAATCCTCCATTTCCATCATTTTTTTATTTACAAAATTTTTATCTTGCATTACTTGCTTGGTAATGGATTTTATATATTGCTGAGTTGCCTCACTTTCTACTTCTGATACAGGATTTAACTCTCTTACCTCTTCAGTTTCTTCATTTATTGAATGGTTTCCATCAGGAACAGAAACTTCAGGTTTTGAAGAAAGATTAAATAAAGATCTAAAATCAGATTCAACTTTTTGTGCAACATCCTTCACTGAAACACTTAACGATTCATTATCTTTGAATATTTTTTGTTTTAAAATTTGTAATTTTTTATTTTTTAGATAGTTAGGAAATCTATTTTTTAATTCATCAATAGTCTGGATTTGGTAATCAGCCATAATAGAGTATGCAACAATTTCTTCATTGATTTCAAAATCAAAATTCTCTATTAGGTTTTTTTCTATCATTTTCTTTTTGTAATTTCTTGCCATTTCTTTAAGGTCTTTTTCGAAGAGTTTTTTAAACTCCTCTAAACCTTTTTCATAGGTAATAGTACTATTTTTAAAGATTTTAGGGAATAATTCAATTTCCCGATTCAACTCTTCAACTAGCCAGATTTTCTTTACTTCAAAAATAAAATTCTTTTGATATAATTCATTTACTTGATCTTCGCTAATTTTCAGTACTATAGATGCATCTTTTTGAGAATCAAAATATTCTGAAAAAGGTATCTTTATTTTATCTCCAACTCTCAAACCATTTTTTATGTAGGGCATTATTTTTTCAGCATCAGAGTAAATGATAAGTTCTGTTTGGTAGCCATTGGTTACTTCTACTCCCCGCTCGTCAACCTCAATAAATTTACCTTGAATTTTATAGAGCTTTGTTAAGTCAGTAATTTCTAACAACTGTGTAATCTTACCTTCATTTCGTTGAATATATTTGATTTGGTCTTCAATATCCTTATCTGAAACTTCAATATTATAGTCTTGGATAGAAGAAATTTTCGAATAATCAATATCAATATTAGGGAACAAAGCTAAATGAAACTCAAAAGTAAATTCTTCAGTAGGCTTTAAATTTTTTAAATCTGAATCTTTTAGTAGAGGTCTGGCTATTAATTCATATTTTTTTTCTTCAATAACTTTCTGAAGTTCTTCGGATACTTTCTTATTTACAATATCATAAAGTAAGGATTGACCATATTTTGCTTTGATGAGGTCAGGTGGGACTGTACCTTGTCTGAAACCAGGTATTACGGCTTGTTTAGCGTAGATATTGATTTGCTTTTTAAAATCTTTTTGATAATCATCAGGAGTAAAGGTAAATTTAATAGAAACCGAATTTTTTGGTAATTCATTGACTAATACTTCCAAGGTAATATAGTTTTTAGTGCGGGTGGAGGGACTTGAACCCCCACGGTTGCCCACTAGATCCTAAGTCTAGCGCGTCTGCCAATTTCGCCACACCCGCATTCAATTTGAGTTCGCAAAATTACAAAACTTTTTTATAAAAAATTATTTTTTATTCATTTTCTTTTTAATCTCAATAATCGCCTGCACATAGTTCGATTTAATTGCTGAAAATGCTTGCTCATAAGCTTCTTTTTGAGACAATATCTCCTGAATTTGACGCTGTTTGGATTCCCACTCTTCTTTTAGTTCATCGGATGATTGTTTGTTTTCATTAAGTTTCTTCATCCAATCCTCCGTTTCTTTTATCAAGGTATTGTAATTCGCCATTAAATTCGCATAATCAGTTTTTAAATTCTCATAGTCATTTTTTAAGGATTTTATCATTTCATTAGAAAGACTATCCTTTTCTAAAAACTTTAAGCCTTGTTCGCCTAAAGAGTCCGTTAATAATGATTCAAAAAAACTCTGACTTTGGCTTATATGGGTCTCAAGATTTTGTAAACTCTCTTTCTCCTGATTCCATGCAGATAAATCTTGTTTAAACTTAGCTTTATCTTGCTCCTGCAATCCCGAGTTACAAGAACTTAAAATTACTTGTAAATATAACAAAACAAAAAAATATTTTTTTTTCATCTTAACTTCTTATATCGTTCATATTTAACTAATCCTATAAATCTTTGCATCACCCCATAACTCTTCTAATTTATAAAATTCTCTGGATTTAGGTAAAAAAATGTGAACTAAAACATCTACATAATCTAATAATATCCACTCTCCTGTATTTTTACCCTCTGAATGCCAAACTTTCTCGGATAGATTTTTCTCAACAGCCTCTTCCACAGAATCCGCTATTGATTTGGTTTGAGTATCAGAATTCCCCGTACAAATTACAAAATATTTTGCTATAGGTGAGGTTAATTTACTTAAATCCAAAATTACTATATCAAAACCCTTTTTTTCTAAAATACCATGAAGTATTTGCTGAATGATCTTTTCATTACTGCCAAAATTCATTCATTATTTTTTTTAAGTTCAATACTTTTTAGGTATTCCACATTTTCTTTATGTACGGTCTTTCTTCTTTTATCCAAATAAATACCTATTTTTTGTGCATCAAAAACGGTTAAACCCGCTTGTTTTAATTCGTTAATAGAAAAACCTTTACCTTCTCTCATTCTCGTTCCTGTCTTAACTACTGGTCTCTTATTACATACTCTATTCATAACACTTATACTTATTCCCTAAAAAAATAACCGCAAAAATTGCGGTTGCAAATATATAAAACTTAAATTTAAATTACAAATTTTTTTAGTTCAAACTCAAATTTAATTTCGAATTTATAGCATTTATTATACGATATATCTTTATAGTTTCTAATTCTGATAGGTTTCTTAGCCCTTTTCTTTCATATTCATGAATGATATCCATATGATTACCCAACTCTTCATAACTCATAACATGAGGTAGATTTCTCTTAATATTATTAAGCTCAATTTCTAACGTTCTTTTTGCAATTCTTATTTTCTCTTCTAAAGTCATGAGATTTTCCATATCTTTCTAATTAATGCTTCAAAAATACATCAAAAATTGAAAATACAACTACTTAAAAATCAAAATACAAAAAAATACGGATTCTATTATACGTATTTTTCATTTTAAAGTGAAAAATTAGTACCCTTACAACTATCCCAATGAACTATTCGCCTTTAAGCATAAAACTCTTTTTTCATTTCACAATTTTTATTCAAGATTCTTCTAATGCTTATTCTAATCATTCATTTAATATTCTTAACATTTTACTGCAATTTAATATTCTTAACATTTTACTGCAAAAAAAATTTTTTTTTTACAAATCTATCCTTTATTTTTGCAGAACGTTTTAATTTTAAGTAATATGAAAAAAGTCATTACACATTTATTTACCGCTACTCTTATAGTGGGAAGTTTTTCTGGCGCTATTAGTCAGAATGTGGGTATAGGAACAACTTTACCCGAGGTAAGATTAGATATAAACGGAGGTGTAGCCTCTAAACCCGCTAGTGCGGCTGCGGCGGCAAGTATTACTATCCCTGATAACATCTCTACTTTTTACATTACCAATGTAGCCGGTGCACAAGCTAATAATTTAGTTGGTCCTACAACAGCCTCTCAAGGTCAGCTCCTTATTATCAACAACAAAGATGATAACTTAGCGACCTTTGCAGGTTTGTACCAAATAAGACCTAACACAACTTCTGCATTCATTTATTTAGGAAGCCAATGGGTACCTTTTGGCGAAGCACCTACGAACCGTTTAGCTTGGTCTTTATATGGAAACATTGGAACCACTCCTGGAACTGGTGCTAATCAAAACTTTTTAGGTACTCGAGATAACACTAATTTTATTATTGCTACTAACGTAGTAGAGAGAATGAGAATATTAAATACAGGACACGTAATTGTCAATAATAACTTTAATGATTATATTGGCACGAATCCTCCTCTCAAAGTCAATGCAACCGGTGATGATACTTGGGCATTTATTGCTGAACATGATATGTCAGGTGGAGCATTAGGTCTTGGAAATATTGTTGGTACAGGAGGGATTACCATTGATAATATGCCAGTTGGGTGGACTTACGGCACTTGGGGAATTTCCGATTTATTTGCCAATTCTATAGGCATGGGGGTAGTTGGTGAGTATGGAAATTATGGTGCAGGCGTTACAGGTTATACGTATTATTTTAACGCCGCTAACCTAGCTTATCCCCTAGCTGATGATATTGGCGTTTTAGGTCATGTCAATTTAACACTTGGTGGAGTCATAGAAACAGGAGGTTTCTTCCATTCAGGACAGCCTACCACCAAAGCCTTATGGGCAACGCAATCTATGGTTCAAAATGATTTGTTAGGAGCAGGACCCGTAGCATATGCTGGAACCGGTAATTCCGAAATCTTTAGAATGCAGCATAATGGTTTTACCACGGGAACGGGTACTGTAAGAGGTGATATTGTTTTGATGAATGCTTTTGCTACACCTGGTACCCAAACCGGAGGAAGTATGATTGGAGGTCATTACCAAATTAATGGTGGTACAAACAACACTGCAAGTGCCGCTAATAAAATTGCTGTTTTTGGTGCTATTGCAGGTGGAAATACCGCTAACATCACCGCTAATAATCAAGTATTAGTTTATGGATTATATGGGCAGAACGATCAAAATGTGGACGTTAATGGTGCAGGAATTGCTTTTACAGGTGGTGTTTTTGGTATTAGTTCTGGAAATATGAATTACATAGCTCCATCTACCGGAGCAGTTTTAAGTAGTGCTGTCGGCGCTCAAAATAATGCTATTCCAACAGGTGCTAGAGCTTTTGTATCCAGTGTAAGAGGCTTTTCAACCACTACCACTGGAAATCTTGCTAACGTTACAGGAGTTGAAGGTATTGTTCAAGCAGGAGGAGCTTATGCGGGAGTTTTTGGTTATAATGCCGCCACAACAGGAGCTGGTCCTGGATTAAGAGGTCAAGCAAATACTTATGGTACCATTTCTATTGCAACACGAAATCCTAATGCAAATAATGATGAAGTAGCCGGAGTTTATGGTATTGCCACAAATACTACGGCTCTATCAGTTGATAATACGTATAAATTTGGAGGTATTTTTGAAGAATTAGAATTAGGAAATTACGCTTATGTAGGAGGTATCCGTAGAACAGGAGGTGTGACCACCGCATTCAAAATTCTAGGTACAGGTACCGTTTCTACCATTGTAGAAAATACACAAAATGAAAAAGTTATTATGTTTGCTCCTGAATCCCCCGAAGTACTGCTTCAAGATTACGGAAAAGGTCAATTAATCAATGGTAAAGCTCACGTAACCTTTGACCCTGATTTCGCTAAAAATATTACGGGAGAAATTCGTGTATTTGTTCAATTAGAAGGAGATTGTAATGGGGTCTATGTAACCAATAAATCCAATACAGGTTTTGATGTAATTGAATTATCTGGTGGTAAATCTAATGTACCTTTCACTTACACTATCGTAGGAAACCGTGCAGATGAAATTGCTAAGAATGGACAAAAAATTACTTATAGTACTTTGCGTTTTCCTGCCGCACCTAACAGAAAAGTTGACCCATCAGTTTATCATTTAAGCCCAATAGAAAGAGCTACTCCTGTTGATGAGAGCCAGTTACCTAAAACAGAATACGCCGTAACAAGCAACGATAGAAATCCTGAAAAAGAACAACAAATCAAAAAACAAAAATTAGAGCTTTCCAAAAATAAAACATATAAACATAATGTAGTTGTGAAAGGACATAAAGCAGAAAGTACAAACAAAGATTAAATTTAAAAGTTATACTTAACAAGGGACGGAACTAGAACCGTCCCTTTTTTATTAACAGAATTTTATTTTAATACCCAGTAAATGCAGGTTTTGTTTTTTCTTAATATTGCAAAACAATCACTTTGTAATGAACAACCAAACTCTACAAAAGTATCAGCAAAGATTAACCAATCTATCTTCCCGCAATAGAACTCTAAAACTATTAAAACCTGTTAAAAATAAAGACATAGATTTTTTTTCTTTTGCTTATGAAGAAACTCAAGGTCATGAAGAACTTTTGCAATTGTTGGTTAATCACAAGAAAATTCCTTTAATTCACAAACTTAATCCTCACGATGAAAAAACCAGCTTTTTAGATAAACAACTTAATACCATCTATCGCACAATTTTAAGCATTGAT
>CALLNY010000080.1 GCA_938005475.1 uncultured Bacteroidia bacterium
ACGTCGCCAATGGTACTGCCTTAATCGGTGGGAGAGTAGGTCGCCGCCCCTTAGCTCTTTCTTTTTTTCCTTAATAACACAAAATTAATTAAAAATCATATCAACCAAATCTAAAAAAAATAACTTATAACCTCATCTAATCTATCAAAGAACAGTAGCTCTAATGAGGTGTTATTAAGCCAATCTTCTTTTTGAGCGTATTTGGATAAAACAGTTTTATCAAAACCTAATTTTTCGATTTCATTTATACGTTGTTCTAAACGAATGACAGAGCGTATCTCGCCGGTCAATCCTATTTCGCCGATAAATGCAATTTTTCTATTGATAGGAACTTCAAAATATGATGAGGCAATAGCCATAGCAAAAGGTAAATCAATAGCAGGGTCTTCAACTTTTAAGCCCCCAGCAACATTCAGAAATACGTCTTTTGTTCCTAATTTGAGTTTTGCTTTTTTTTCAAGTACCGCTAATATTAGGTTCATTCGTTTGGGGTCTAGTCCAGTTACAGCCCTTTGGGGATTACCAAACGCGGCATCAGTAACTAATGCCTGACATTCTAACAATAACACTCTGTTTCCCTCCAAAGAAGTACCAATGGCTACACCACTCAACCCCTCATCACTTTGATTCAAGAATAAATCAGAGGGATTTGGCACTCCATTTAAGCCGCGAGAAGTCATTTCATAAATACCTAATTCCAATGTAGAGCCAAAACGGTTTTTAAGACATCGTAACATTCTGTAATTCAGGTGTCTATCTCCCTCAAATGATATTACAGTGTCTACTATGTGTTCTAAAGTTTTAGGACCTGCTAAAAAACCATCTTTGGTAACATGACCAATTATAATAATAGGAATTTCTTTTTGTTTAGCGAATTTCATGATTTTTTGTGTGCATTCTCTCACTTGTGCAACACTTCCAGGTGCAGATTCCATTTCAGAATAATAAATAGTTTGTATGGAGTCGATAATGATAATGTCTGGATACATGTTCTCTGCTGTCCTTAAAATATTTTCAAGAATTGTTTCAGCATAAATATATACATCGGTATTATGTGAGCTTAATCTTTCTGCTCGGAATTTAATTTGCTTTTCCGACTCTTCTCCTGAAACATATAAAACCCGAAAATTTTCTTTAAAGTTTAGAGCTAATTGTAAGGCTAATGTAGACTTTCCAATTCCAGGTTCTCCACCCAACAAGATAAGAGACCCTTTAACTATTCCCCCTCCTAATACTCTATTAAGCTCTAAATCTGGTAAGTATATTCTATCTTCATTTATGAGTTCAATTTCAGAGATTCTTTGAGGTGAATTTGAGGTTACTTTGATGTCAGATAAAATGTTTCTAGGGCTTGATACTTCATGTACTGTATTCCAGGAACCACAAACAGTACATCTACCTATCCATTTGCTGTGTTCTGCCCCACATTCACTACAAAAATATAAATTTTTAGATTTAGCCATTGATAGGTAATAATAACGACTATTAAGGATGAAATAGTGAGTTAATGGGATAGCAGAAACATTTATTTATCGTGATTCCATCAGGATTCGAACCTGAAACCTACTGCTTAGAAGGCAGTTGCTCTATCCAGTTGAGCTATGGAACCATAAAATTTAATAGTGGTGCAAAATTATAAATAAGAAATATAAAATCCAAATTTTTTTATAAAAATTTTCTACAATATGAAATTATGCTTACTTTTAATAAGTCATTCACTGCAATAAAGTTTAATTTATCCTATCAACGTAAAAAATGACAATAGCTTGATTTACCTACAAAGCAAGCTTTCAGAAAACTAATTGAATAATTTGGAAAAATGAAGCATCTCAAAATGGACTCAATATTCAATCAAAGTGTTATTTATCAGCTTCGCCCATTACAGGATCAATAGAACCAATTAAAACGACAGTATCAGAAACCATAGAGCCTTCCATCATTTTTTCTAATACTTGCAAATTACTTAAAGAGGGAGATTTAATTTTTAGTCGCCAAGGTGTTCCTGTACCATCAGAATAGATATAAAATCCAAGTTCCCCTTTTGGGGCTTCAATAGCATGATAAACTTCTGCACCTTTTGGTGGCATAACGCCAACGTCTACCATCATAAAATCATGAATAAGTCCTTCCATAGAATAGTAAATTTCTTCTTTGGAGATGTAAGTTTGTTTAGCATTATCGGCTCGGATAATGCCTTTGGGTATTTTTTGGAGACATTGTTTAATAATCTTGGCACTTTGCTCCATTTCTTCAATACGCACAAAGTAACGAGCCAAGCAATCTCCTTCTGTACGAGTAGGAATACTGAAGTCCATTGCAGGATAGACTAAATAAGGTTCTGCTTTACGAATATCATGAGGTACACCAGAAGCTCTTAAATTAGGACCTGTAAAACCAAGAGCTATAGCCTCTTCTTTTGAAACATGACCAACGTTTAAGTTACGATTTATCCAAATCGGATTACGGTCAATGAATTTATGCCAACCATCAAGTTCTTTTAGGAAGTTATCAATGAAATCGGAAATCATTTTAGCTACTTCATCGGTCATATCAAATTGGATTCCACCCACACGACAATGAGAGACAGTAAAACGAACACCTGCTAACTTATCAAAGATATCATAAATTTTTTCACGTTCACGGAAGGTATACATAAACATAGATACCGCTCCCGCATCCATTAGCATTGTACCAAGCCAAAGATTATGGGCGGATATTCTCGCTAGTTCACAAGCAATGGTTCGGATATATTGGGCTCTTTCAGGAACTTCAATACCAACTAATTTTTCAACCGCAAGACATAAAGCAACATTATTAGAATAAGGGGATAAGTAATCCATGCGGTCTGTGTAGGGCATGAACTCTTGGAATGTTTTGTATTCAGCAAGTTTTTCTATACCTCTGTGTAAATAGCCAACATCCAGCACGCATTTGACAATGGTCTCTCCTTCTAATTGTGTTACAACACGTAGAACACCATGCGTAGCAGGATGCTGAGGACCAATATTAAGCACCATTTCTGTACCTAGTGGGTCAGAGTCATCAATTTCTACGGTAGAATGTTTAGTTTCTAACCTTTTATAAATAGCCTGTTGATGCTTCGGAAAGAATTGTGGTTTTACTTTATCTTGAAATTTTAGTATGGTTTCGTTCATCTTGCAAAAATTAAACTACAATATTACAACAAAAATTATTACGTATCAAAAAAATTAAAAAACTACGCTAGATGAAGCCATTCTTTTTTTGCTAATAATTCTTCTTGGCTTTCTACGTGGTCAGGGTCGGGAACACAACAATCTACGGGACATACAGCCGCACATTGAGGTTCTTCATGAAATCCAATACATTCTGTACATTTGTAAGGAACGATATAATATTTATCATCGGAAATGGGTTCTTGTTTTTCTGATGCATCCACTAATCCGTTTTCAAATTCAATAATTCCTTTTAAATCAGTTCCATCAGAAAAAGCCCATTTCGCACCACCTTCGTAGATGGCAGTATTAGGACATTCAGGTTCGCATGCTCCGCAATTGATGCATTCTTCGGTTATATGAATTGCCATAAAATTTTCTTTACCTTTTAAACAAAATACTTTTTTTAAAGTTCAAAAAAAAATTATTTAAAAGCATTGAGTCCTGTAATATCAAGCCCCGTAATGAGTAAGTGGATATCGTGGGTACCCTCGTAAGTGATTACCGATTCGAGATTTGTCATGTGTCTCATGATGGGGTAGTCTCCCATGATTCCCATACCGCCTAATATTTGTCTTGCTTCTCTTGCGATATTTAAAGCAATTTCAACATTGTTTCTTTTAGCCATAGAAATCATAGCGGAAGTAGCTTTACCTTCGTTTCGTAGTTGACCAACTCTTAAAGCTAATAATTGTGCTTTGGTTATTTCGGTAATCATTTCAGCTAATTTTTTTTGTTGGAGTTGGTATTGAGCAATGGGTTTATCGAACTGAATTCGTTCTTTTGCATAGTTTAGAGCCGTAACATAGCAATCCATAGCGGCACCAATAGCCCCCCAGGCAATACCATATCTCGCTGAATCCAAACAGCTTAAAGGTCCTTTAAGACCATCTACATGAGGTAGTAAATTTTCTTTTGGTACTCTCACATTATCAAAAACTAATTCTCCAGTTGCAGAAGCTCTCAAAGACCATTTTCCGTGTATTTCAGGTGTAGAGAAACCTTCCATACCACGTTCTACGATTAAACCTTTAATTCTTCCATTTTCATCTTTAGCCCAAACAATAGCAATTTGTGCAAAAGGAGCGTTAGAAATCCACATTTTGGAACCATTTAGTAAGTAGTAGTCCCCCATATCTTTAAAGTGGGTTACCATACCACCAGGATTAGAGCCGAAATTAGGTTCAGTTAATCCAAAGCACCCCATCCACTCGCCAGTCGCTAATTTGGGTAAATATTTTCTTTTTTGTTCTTCGGTTCCATATTGATAAATGGGATACATTACTAAGGATGATTGGACAGAACACATAGACCGGATCCCAGAGTCCACACGTTCAATTTCTTGCATGATTAAGCCGTATCCAATATAATCTAAACCGCCACCGCCGTATTCAGTTGGTATAAATGGACCAAAAAAACCTTGCGCTCCCATACCAGGAATTAAATGAACAGGACATTCAGCCCTCTGCGCATATTCTTCTATGATAGGTTCTACATGTAATGACAACCAGTCCCTCGCACTTTGTCTTATTAGTTTATGTTCTTCGCTTAATAATTCATCTATTAACAGATAATCAGGCGATACAAATTTAGGTCTCTTAATCATGCTTCTGAAAAATTTCCGCAAAGATAACATTATTTTATCGAAAATAATTGCCATTCAAACTCAAGCAATAGATTTTTTTGTTAGAATAAGAATTAAAGTTTACTTTTAATTTTACCGTTTAAGTACCCTAAATATTTTTTCGTTGAAAGTGATTACTTTTCATGGGCGTAATGGATAATCGTTTAAAAGTAATAAAAAAAATAATTTTTATAGTACAAAATAATACAACTTTGGATTAGTTTATATTTTTGTCATATGAAAGTTATAACCCGAACGGTATGGATTTTGTCGTTTGTAAGTTTATTGACGGATACTGCCAGCGAATTGTTGTATCCCGTACTGCCTATTTATTTAAAGGAAATTGGATTTTCAGTTATTTTTATAGGGATATTGGAAGGTATAGCAGAAGCAATAATAGGATTGAGTAAGGGATATTTTGGGAGACTATCGGATATTTCAGGGAAAAGAGTTTTATTCGTTCAGTTGGGATATGGATTAAGCGCAATATCAAAACCATTAATTCCACTTTTTGTAGTTCCTATTTGGGTATTTTTTGCGCGAACATTAGACCGCTTAGGTAAGGGCATTCGTACTGCCGCAAGAGATGCATTGCTCTCAGAAGAAGCAACTCCCCAAACAAAAGGAAGAATTTTTGGTTTTCATCGCGCTATGGATACTCTTGGAGCTGTTTTGGGGTCTAGTCTTGCATTGGTTTATTTGTATTTTTATCCAAAAGATTATAAAACCCTTTTTTTCATCAGCTTCTTTCCAGGTATTCTCGCAGTTTTATTGTCCGCTTTCTTAAAAGATAAAATAAATTTGAACCCACAAAGTAAAACAAATGAAAAATGGGCATTTTTCTCTTTCCTTAATTACTGGAAAAAAAGTTCTCCTGATTACAAGAATGTAGTAATAGGTCTTTTAGTATTTTCTTTACTGAACAGTTCGGATGTTTTTTTATTGCTTAAAGTTAAGCAAGTAATCCTTAATGATACGCAAGTAATTGGTACGTACATTTTTTATAATTTAGTTTATGCTTTATTTGCTTTTCCAGTGGGAATACTTGCAGATAAATTGGGGCTAAAAAATACTTTAATAACAGGACTAGGTTTATTTGTGGTTGTATATGCGGGTATGGCTCTCAGCAATAATATTTATGTATTCTTAGGTTTATTTTTTTTATATGGTATTTATGCAGCCGCAACAGAAGGAATTTCTAAAGCTTGGATTTCTAATCTTACCCGTAATAAAGATACCGCAACAGCATTAGGAACTTTTAATGCGTTACAAAGCATTATGTTGATGTTAGCAAGTTCTTTAACAGGATTGGTATGGTATATTTTTGGAGCATACACCGCTTTTATGACTACAGCAATTGGAACGCTATTTGTAATCTTCTATTTTTTAACTATTTTTAGAACCAAAATAAAAAGCTAATTTAGAACCGAGTTAGATTCATTAAAATAAAATTTTTTATTTTTTTCGTTTTTTGAGGTTACCTTTTCAAAAATGTATCATTAAGTAATACAGAAACCACGACCTTTGCTCTTAGAGGCTATCCTAAATAAGATAGTTATTTTATTTAAGGATAGCCTAATATTTTTTATAGAATCATAGATTTTAGATCTGTCATTTCTTCGTAAGCATATAAAACTCCTTCTCTACCTACACCGGATTCTTTTATTCCGCCATAAGGCATACTATCTACGCGTAAAGTAGGCGAGTCATTTATTACAACACCACCAACATGAACTTTGTGATAAAACGTTTTAATTACTTCTATACTGTTAGCAAAGATTCCGGCTTGTAATCCATATTTAGATTGATTGATTCTTCGAATGGCTTCCGTTTCATCTTTTACATAAGAAACATTTGCTATGGGAGCAAAAGCTTCTTCTCTTCCTAAATACATTTTTTCATTTACGTTCTCCAATATACAAGGACTAATTATTTGGTTTCTTTTCTCTACACCACCAGTAATTTTTATAGCACCTTTTTTTTCTGCATCGGAAATCCATTTTAATATTCTTCTGTAATGATGAGTATCAATAATAGGACCGCAGATCGTTCTATCATCTAATACATCGCCCACTCTAATTTTTTCTGTTTCATAAGTAAAACTTTCTAAAAAAACTGGATAGATATCTTCATGGACAAAAATTCTTTGAACGGAGATACAAACCTGTCCCGCATAAACGAAAGCACCATAAGCACATCTTTTTGCGGCAAGTTCTATATTAGCATCTTTATGTACATAAACAGCGGCATCTCCTCCTAATTCTAATAAGACTTTCTTTTTTCCTGCAAGCTTTTTTAAGTTCCAACCAACTTCGGCACTACCTGTGAAAGTTAATAATTTAGGAACATCCGATTGGACCATCATTTGAGCATACTCGTTTTTACAAGGAATAATACTTAATAATTCAGGGGGATAGCCTGCTTCTAGTAAGATTTCTCCGAGTTTGATAGCAGTGATAGGAGTTTTAATGGAAGGTTTTAAGATAATAGGACAACCTGCCGCAATCGCTGGTGCTACCTTATGTGCAACTAAATTCAAAGGAAAATTAAATGGTGTTATGGCTAATATGGTACCTACTGGAAAGCGTTGAGCTATACCTATTTTGTTTTCCAATCCAAGGCTCAAATCCAATCTTCTTGACTCGTTCCGATAGTTAATTGTTAGGTCAGCGGCTAATTTGAAGGTTAATAAGGCTCTTTGAACTTCCTGTCTCGCCAAAGTTATAGGCTTTCCTGCTTCTACTGCAATGGTTAATGCTAGATCTTCTTGTTTTAAATTTATAAGTGATATAATTTTTTCTAATATATCTCTTTTGGTATAATTAGTTAGTTCAAAAGCATAATTTTCATTTTCAATATGATTATTTAATGCTTTTTTAATTTGTTCTTCATCGGCAAGCGTGGTTGTAAAAATAGTTTCATTGGTATATGGATACTTCACTTCCAGCAAATCTTTCCCTTCAATCCATTGATTTGCTATAAAAATCTTAAAATATTTATAAAACATTGGCATAAGTATAACATTAAATGCAGTGCAAATATACTCAATGAAAAGCAATATAAATGTTAAAAAAATTTTTTTTAACATTTATATTTGTATTTTTTTGTAATTTCAAAAGAAATTTTAGTACATGAATTTTTTTAGCTATTGTTTTAATTTATGATGACCTCTAAAATAATTTTCAAGGATAGGCACGTAATCATGTAAAGTTTCAATATTAAGCAAATCTATTTTTTCTGTAAGAGCAAAATTTTTTAATTTATGGAGGTGTTGATTGAAGAAAAGTAACAAAGGATTAGAAATGTTAAAATATCGCGAATTGATCCAGTCTGTTTGTCCTGATTCGGAATCTACAACTGGAATAAATCCTACGAGGTTAGGGAGTAACTCATCATGGTGGAACAATCGGATTAAAGTAATATCATGTTTTTTTTTTAAGAAACGGATTTTATCAAGATAATTAGAGGTATCTAAAAAATCAGAAATGATAAAAAGTACAGAGCGTTTACGTTGTATTTTATGGAAGTATTCTAGAGCATTCAGTAAATTAGTTCCTTTAGATTTTGGGTTTTGTTGCAATAGATAGCTTATGATACTTAAGGCTTTTTTTCTACCTTTGGAGAGCGGAAAAACTTTTTCTATATGGTCTGAATAAGATATTAATCCAAACTTATCGTTATTTTTCATAGCAGAAAAAATAAAAATAGCGGCTAATTCGGTTCCAATAGTAATTTTAGCATGCTCTTCTTTGCCGAAATATTCAGAACCAGATATATCGAAAAGTACAAAAATATTGAGTTCTCTTTCTTCTTTGAAAAGTTTTACGTAAACTTTGTCATCAGATTTAGCGGTTACATTCCAATTAATAGTTCTAATTTCATCACCGAATTGGTATTCACGAATTTCATCAAATTCTAATCCTGACCCTTTAAATGCAGAACGATATTCTCCTACAAAACGGCTATCCACCATTTTATCAATTTTGATTTGAAGTTTTTGGAGTTTTTGAAATAAGGAAGTATTTTCCATAGTTATAATTCAAAGCCAATGACAAGGATATCGTCTGTTTGTTCTTCTCCTGCTCTCCAGGTAATAAGTTCTTGTTCTAAAATATTTTTTTGTTCTTCCATTTTTAGGTGTCGGGTTTCTAATAAGAGTTGATAAAATCTTTTAGTTTGATATTTTTTGTTGGTTTCATTGAATTGGTCAGTAAAACCATCTGTAAAAAGATAAACTCTATCATTAGGTTCTAAATCGATGGTGTGGTTGGTATATTTCCGTATACTTTCTTGTTGGTCACCACCGACACTATATTTATCAGGTTTAATTTCCGCAAACTCGTTACCACGAATAATGATAAGAGGTCTTTTAGCACCGGCAAAATTTATTTTCTGTCTTTTGACATCTATCTGGCAAATGGCTATATCCATACCGTCTTTGGAATGGGTTTCGTCTTGTTGAAGAGCAATTCTCACACGAGCATGTAAAAGTTCTAATATTTCGTCGGGTCTAAAAATTCCTTCTACTTCCACAATTTGACGAAGAATGGTATTAGCCATAATAGACATAAATGCACCTGGAATACCATGCCCTGTACAATCAGCACAAGCTAAAACAGCTTTGCTTAATTTTTGATTAAACCAAAAAAAATCTCCTGAAACAATATCTTTTGGGCGATAAAATACAAAAGAGTCTCTGAAACAGGCTTTTATATCGGATATTTTAGGTAAAAAAGCGTCTTGAATACGTTTTGCATAATTGATAGAATTTAAGATATCTTCGTTTTTTTGTTGAATTTCGGTTTTTTGAGCTTCTAATAATAGATTTTTTTGTTGTATTTCACGCGTTCTCTCTAAAACTTTATTTTCTAATTCGCTATATAGCCTTGCGTTTTGGATGGCTATGGCGGCAGGCGCAGAAAGTAAACGAAATAATTCAATGGTAAAAGGAGAAAAAGCGTTTTCTATGGAACGGTTTTCAAGGTATAAAATACCGACAAGATTTCCTTGATAAACTAACGGAGTGCATAAAACCGATTTTAAAGCCAATTTCTGAACGATAGGATGCATTCCAAATACATTATGGTTACGAGCATTTTCCAGGATAATGTTATCTTTTGTTTTTATTGCATAAGAAATAATAACAATAGGTAGTTTATCATCATTTTCTTTTAATGTAATCGGTTCTAATTGAGTTTCGAAACTTCCGGCTTCTCCCTCCGCAACTAAAATCAATTCATTTTCATTTTCAGAAGAGGGTAATATTAAATAACCTTTCTCTGCGTTAGCATTATCTATGACAATGCGCATCAACTTATGTAAACATTTTAATAAATTATGTTCACCAATCAAGGACATAGAAGCCCTATGAATTTCATTCAAAATTCTATTCTTTTCTTTAAGTTCAAATTTTTGTTCATAATTTTGATAAGCAGATAATACAGCATTAGTGAATTCTGTTAAATCGTAAGGTAGAATAAAATAACGATAAATAAAATTGACTATTCTTAATTCTTCGATAATTTTAGGGTTTTTGTTAGTTATTAAGGTAATAATTATGGAGTCAGGTAGGATCTGATTAAGTTTTTGGAGAGCTAATAAAGAAGTAAGATTTCCTTGGTCATCACCCAGAATAATTAGAGATATTGGTTGAATTTCAGGCAGTTTTTCGCAGAAAAAAATAGCTTCGTGCCATTCTGTAAATATATAAACGTTTCTAATTTTATTAGGAAGTATAGCTTCAATTAGTTCTTTGATTTCCTGAGCAATCTCTTTGTTATTATGAATAACGATAGAATTAGTTATAGTTTCAGTGAAATACATCGTAAAAGTAAAAACAATTCCAAAGAAAAATCATTTTTTAGAAAATTCAAAATAAAATTGTTTTTAATATTATTAAGTTCATAGCAGAGGTTTAATTTGTTATCCAAATTTTTTGGGTATAAATATTTTTGTCATTAAAGATGATGATTGTATAAAGCCCAGTGGGAATATTTTTTAGTTCGTAGGTAGCTTGTGAATGTAGCTTATCTTGGAATATTAAATTACCATTCATGTCATAGAGTTGTAAATGGTAATAGAAAGCAAAGGGTTCAGTAGATTTAATCCATACAGTACTATGAGCAGGTTGTGGATAAATAATTAGAGAATTTGAATTAAGATGAGGTGAAAGTTTATGAGTGGGACTATCAATTTTTAGGTATTCAACAGAAACTACATTTTCCATTCCAATTTGGTTTGTTTGTGTTAAAATTTGTAGTACAGGAATTCCGCCATTTTGAGTTAAGAATTTATATTCAGTTTGTTTGGGTCTTGGGAAACGCCCAGAAAAACCACCTAAAGTATCCAATCTCACAGAATCTGAATTAAAAATTTGGGATTTAATTCTCAGTACTTGGAAAGTATCATTAGGGATAATGAGTGTCCCCCAACCATCCACATGATTGTATCTTCTTTGATTATTTTTCCAATAACCTATTCCCGGAATATTGACATCAAAGGTAGAAAAGGAAGTATCTTTATTACCATAGTTTAAGGGAAAACGATAAATAATATCAGCGGTATCATGTTTAATAGGGGTAGGAATATTATTGATTAAAGCTCCGAAGCCTGTTAACTCATATCTAGCGTTATTTACATAATAAAAATTATAGACATCAGAAATTGACAAAAAAGGGCTTACACTAAAAGGAGGATTAGGCATTTTTTGAGCCATTGTAGTATTGAAGCCATTAAAAAATAACCAATAAACGGGCGGAGTTTGCCAAGGCGAATAGAAAGTATCATTTCTAACAATTAAACTATTTAGATTGCTATAGTTCCATACAAAATTTTGACCTGTCTGATTGTAGTTGATGCCTAATGTCTGACCAAGCACGTTAAGCTTATAGGTATCACCTGGATGTGCAAAATCAGATCGATTTAAAGATATCTGAGCAAAGACTGTACTCAGGCTCAATAAGAAATGAATTAAAACACATTTTTTCATATTACAAAATTAAGAAAAAGTGAAAAGATAAAAAAAATTTTTTTATTGCTTTGATGAAGAAACCTTTTTTAATAATTTTGCATTAAATAAAAGATATGAAATATCAAATTAGTATAGGGCCTCAGCAGGTAGATAGTATTTTAAAAAAACATATTTTGCGAGATGGATGGGATTTGGTTTTAGATTTAGAAAAAAGCCAGGGCGTATATATTTATGATTCTAAACATGAAAGAAAACTTTTAGATTTTTTTACTTGTTTTGCTTCGTTGCCTATTGGTTATAATCACCCTAAAATGGTGAATGATGAGAACTTTAAACATAATTTGCTTTTAGCGGCTTTGACAAATCCCTCTAATTCCGATATCTATACTACTCAGTACGCTCAATTTGTAGATACTTTTTCAAAGATTGGTATACCTGAATATCTACCGCATGCCTTTTTTATAGCGGGGGGCTCGTTAGCTGTGGAGAATGCACTCAAAGTTGCAATGGATTGGAAAGTTCAAAAAAATTTTGAAAAAGGTTACACCAAAGAGGTTGGTACGAAGGTTCTACATTTCCGCGAATCTTTTCATGGTCGTTCAGGATATACGATGTCTTTAACTAATACGGACCCTGCAAAAATAAATTTGTTCGCTAAATTTACTGATTGGCCACGTGTTTTAAATCCTAAAATTGTTTTTCCTTATACCGATGATAACTATGAAGATTTGTTAAAACGCGAAAATTTAGCAATACAACAAATCAAGCAAGCATTTAAATCTAATCCCGATGAAATTTGTGCTATCATTATTGAACCTATTCAGGGAGAAGGGGGAGACAACCATTTTAGAAAAGAATTTTTTGAAAAACTTCGTGTTTTAGCTGATGAAAACGAGTGTATGCTCATTTATGATGAAGTCCAATCAGGCGTTGGTTTAACAGGCAAATTTTGGTGTCATGAACATTTTGGTGAAAATGCAAGACCTGATATCTTGTGCTTTGGTAAGAAAATGCAAGTATGTGGTATTTTAGTGAGCAAAAGAGTAGATGAAATTGAAACCAATGTATTCCGAGTTCCCTCCCGTATAAATTCCACCTGGGGTGGTAATCTTGTAGATATGGTCAGAGCTTCACAAATTCTTCAAATCATTCATGAGGACCATTTAATACAACACGTTGCTGAAACGGGAGAATATTTTCTTTCAAAGCTACGTCAAATAGCAGCGGAGCATAAAGTCGCTAATGTACGCGGTAGAGGTTTTATGTGTGCTTTTGATTTGCCTAATACAGATTTAAGAAATCAATTCATTAAAGTAGGAATGAGTAAAGGAGTACTTTTCCTTGGATGTGCTGAAAAATCAATACGTTTTAGACCTGCTCTAATTATGCAAAAACATGAAATTGATACCGCAATAGCTGTAATGCGAGAAGTATTGAAAGAACTTAAGATTTAATTTTCTATTAAAAATACGCATTAACAGGCTTGATAGTAATTTTAATATACGTTAGTGTAATTGAGTAACTTTTTGATAGTCCCATTGCGAGTTTTCTTGAAAAATGAATTTTCTATCTTTACAATTTGTGATAGAACAATATTTGCACAAATTTTCATTACAAGCATCTATTTGAATAGAGCATTCAGCAAGTTCGCCAAATTCTTTTTTTATAAGATTTTCTATAATTTGAATTTCTTGGTTAGCTTGCTCAATCGTCCAAAAAAAGGGCAAAGTTAAATGACAATCTATATGAATAACACTGCCATTTTTAAGTATCTTGAGGTTATGTATATCAATCCAAGAATGATTTTTATTTTGTTTTAGGATTTCAATAAATTGTTGATTTAGTTGTTTATCGGCTTCGTCCATTATACCTGCAATGGCATTCCTGATAATAAGGTAGGCGGGGAATAAAATATAGAAACCTACTAAAATACCTAACAAGTTATCTAACCAAAACCATTGGGAAAAGGAAATAATTATAATGCCTAAACAGATTACCAAAGTTGAGATAGAATCGGTAATAAGATGTTGCCCGGAGGAGATGAGTTGTAAATTTTTGTTTTGAATGCCCCTCCTTTTTACGAAAAAACCAATTAAAAAATTGAAGATAACAGTAACAAAGCTAAAAATCAAACCTGTATCTAATTGGTGAAGTTCGGAGGGAACCCAAAAACGGCGTATCGCTTCATAAATGATAGTTAAGCCTGCAAAGCATATAAGTCCTCCTTCAATTCCAGCAGTTAAGAACTCTACTTTACCATGCCCATAGGGATGAGTTTCATCTTTCGGTATGGAAGATAAATATAAACTATACGATCCAATCCCTGCGGCTATAATATTGACAATGCTTTCAAGCGCATCCGATAAAATAAGGATGGAATTTGTTAGAAAGTAAGCAGTAAATTTTAAGATAAACAAAACCAAACTAATGGTCAGAACAGTGATTTGAAGGTTTAAATTTTGTTTTAGGATAGTGGAGTTCATGATACGTTTAAAAAAGATAACATTTTTTGTATTTGAATATCAACATTTAAAAATCCATCATTAAAAATAGTGAAATGGCTATTTTTTACTTTCCATTCGTCGTTCCATTGTTGAGAGATTCTATGGTAAATTTGTTGAATAGAAAGATGAGGGTCTCTTTTTAAAATTCTATGAATACGGATACCGAACGGTGCAAAAATATTAACAATTCTATGACAAGATTTCCATGTTCCAGTTTCAAACAAAATAGCGGCTTCTTTAAAGACATAAGGTTTAGAACTATCTAAAAGAGCGAGATAGTTTTCAAAATGTTTAGCAACCGCAGGGTGAACAATAGCGTTCAACTTTTGTAGTTCTTTACGATTTTGAAACACTTTACTTAAATAGCTACGATTTAATTGACCGTGTATATAACTTTCTTTTCCAAAGTTTTTTTGAATTTGGGTAATTACTTCAGGTTTTAACATTACTTCTTTTGCGGCTTTGTCTGCTTCATAGACTGAGTATCCAAGATGCTTTAGTCGTTCGCATACATAAGATTTGCCTGAACCTATTCCTCCTGTAATCCCTATTACTTTGTAATTTTTGTGCATTCTCCTTGGTTTTTAATAAATTCTATAATTTTATCATGCAAATTTAGTTACTTATTTAAAAATAAATCTAAACATTAAACATAATTCAATAATTATAGCTACTGATTATAAATATAAAAAAAACATTCCTTTTTTTTAATTGATTTTGAAATTTTTTTAAGAAGATATTATTTTTTTAGTAATTTTGTCGTTTTATATATCATATATCTAAATGTTACCAGAAGAAAAAATTTTATTTATTGTCTTTGGAACTATAGTTGCCGCATATTTAATTTTAGATTTAGGTTTTTTTCATAAAAAAGCTTCTGTTATTAAAACAAAGTCTGCCTTCTTAGAAACTTCTATATGGGTTTTCATTTCCATTCTATTTGGATTGACCATTCGTTTTTATATTGGAATACCTCAGTCTTATGAGTTTTTTACCGCTTATATTACAGAATATGCTTTGTCCGTAGATAATATTTTTGTTATTCTTCTGATATTAAGGTATTTTAAGGTAAAGGAAATTTATTATCATCATATTTTATTTTGGGGCATTTTAGGGGCAATCATTTTCAGAGCGGTATTTATTTTCGTTGGGGCTTATGTGATTCATCATTTTCATTTCATATTATATATTTTCGGAGCTTTCTTGTTATTTACTGGTATTAAAATGTTATTTGTGAAAGATGTAGATGATGAAACAAAAGAATTTAATCCAGAGGATAACTTGGTACTTAGAATTGCCAAAAAATATCTAAACTTTTCTACACAAGACCACGGCGATCATTTCTGGTTTCGTGATGCCTCTGGTCAATTGGTTTTTACTACTATGTTTATGTGCCTTCTATTAATAGAAACTACTGACCTCATCTTTGCAGTTGATTCAATTCCTGCCGTTTTTGGGGTCTCAAATGACGAATTCATTGTTTATACCTCTAATATGTTTGCCGTGATGGGGCTTCGCTCTATGTTCTTTGTTTTAAGTAGCATTATCGATAAGTTCTATCTATTAAAAAAAGGATTAGCTATAGTACTTGCTTTCATTGGAAGCAAAATGTTATTAGATATTATTCACATAAAAATCAGTGAACAACTTTCATTGTTGGTAATCTTATCTATTTTGGTTTTTTCTATTATACTTTCTATCTATATTCCGCAAGATGAAAAAAAACAAAGTAAAGAACCTTTGGATAATTAGTCTTTTTTTGTTGTATGCATGTTCAGGTTCCAATCAAAAATTAGCATTCTGGAGCAATGACAAAAATTATAATTGGGATGAAACCTTTGCTAATCAGGCTATTGAACAAAATGCTTTTCAGTTTGTTCCTAATTCTTTACTTCTTCATGCCAAAAATTTAGATTATCCTTTCCTAGAATGGTTGTTACCTTATTATGATATTTATAAACCCAGCGGTAATAATATAAAAGATGCAATAAAATTAGGTGCTTGCCTCGCTGATTTGAGTTATTTAGTTATTTATGAAAAAAATTTTTGGCTCTTTAAATATAAAAATTATGCCGACAGCCTTAAATTATCGCTTTTTCAAGGGTACCAAATCCCCGAATTTTATAATTATACCACTTCCACAAATTTTGACTCTTTATCGGTTTGGATTTCAGCACAATTTGGTGCAATCCCTTTAATTTGTAAAATATTAGAAAAAAATTCTAATATTCCTCAATATGTATCTTTCGGTGCATGTTTAGAAACTTTATTCCTTACTGCACATACCGCCTCCTTCAAAGAAGAACCTACACTATTTTTGATTCTAGCAGAACATAAAAAATATTTAGAATACTACTACGACTTTTTAAAGAAAAAAAAATATATGGAAGTTTTAGGTAACGATTTAGAATGGATAAGTCATCAATTATTGGTTACCCAAACAGTAAATGTATGGGATAGTGTGGAAAATCAGTTTCATTTAAAAACTTTTCCTTTGAAAGAACCAGTCCTAAACTTACATAAAAATCTAACCGAACTTCGTAAAAAATGGATACTTCAAAACTAATTTTACTCTTTTTATCGATTTTATTGTTTAATTCATTGTTCAGCCAATGTGATGTTGAAATACATAAATGCTTTACCAATCTGAATAAAAGTAAAACTATCAATATTTTCGTAGAAAATCTACTACCTAATGAACCTCAAAAACAAAAAATATATCTTTACGAAGGATACTTTTATACTTTTTCTTATTGTATATCACCAGGTTTAGGGGAGATTATATTGGGCTTACATGAAATCAATGGAACCCTAATTAAAAATAATATTATCAATAGTGAAGAATTAAAAACCCATTTTGAGTGGTATTGTAAAAAAACAGGCTTTTATCATCTCATTTATTGGCTTCATGAAGGAGCAGGTTGTATTGCAGTGCAAGTAAGCATGCACCCCAAACCCAAATAAGTTACGCAAAATTATTTAACTTAATACTATCAACTCAAATTGAAGGGTTTATCAATCAACATATATTGAATTTTTAACCTTACACTATTGTTATGGAAATAATGATTATTTTTGTTGTTTGTTTTTTTAAAAATGGAAAATCTTAAGTCCAGACCATACCTTGAAGTTGTTCAATACCCAAAAGATTTAAGGAATCTACAAGAAATAGATTTAATTCCGTTCTGTGAGGAACTTCGTGCTTATATTATAGAACATTGCTCTGTTTATGGAGGGCATTTTGGTGCAAGTCTAGGAGTAGTAGAATTAACAACTGCATTACATTATGTTTATAATACGCCGGAGGATTTATTGGTTTGGGATGTTGGACATCAAGCCTATGGTCATAAAATTTTAACTGGTAGAAGAAATCAATTTCATACAAACCGATTATATGGTGGGATTTCTGGTTTTCCGAGAAGAAGTGAGTCTGAATACGATGCTTTCGGCGTTGGGCATTCTTCTACTTCTATTTCTGCGGCATTAGGGATGGCAGTTGCAAACCATTACCTTAAAAAAAATACCAAGCAAGTCGCTATTATTGGTGATGGTGCTATGACCGCTGGGCTTGCTTTTGAAGGTCTGAACCATGCCGGTTCTTTAAAAAATATAGATTTATTAGTCATCTTGAACGATAATTGCATGTCCATAGACCCTAACGTCGGAGCATTAAAAGATTATTTAATTGATATCACTACCTCTAAAACTTATAATAAATTACGAGAAGAAGCATGGAAATGGTTAGGTAAAATTAAAAAATTTGGTACGGATGCCCGAAAAATAGCCTCTAAATTAGAGACTTATTTCACAGCCTCTGCTACTCGACCCGGAATACTATTTGAAAATCTGGGCTTCCGTTACTTTGGTCCTGTGGATGGGCATGATGTTTTACATTTGGTTCATATCCTTAAAGACCTTAAAGCAATAAAAGGACCTAAATTACTTCATATTGTTACTGTCAAGGGGAAAGGATTTGAGCCTGCTGAAAAAGACCAAACTTTCTGGCATGCACCTTCTTACAAGTTTAATCCTTTAACAGGTGAACTATTCAAACCAAATTTTGCGGAACTAAAACCTCCTAAATATCAAACAGTTTTTGGCGAAACTATCATCGAATTAGCCAAAAATGATGAAAGGATTATGGGCATAACCCCTGCTATGCCTTCTGGTTCTAGTTTGAACTTAATGATGGAAGTGATGCCTCATAGAGCTTTTGATGTAGGAATTGCAGAACAACATGCTGTTACTTTTTCGGCAGGTTTAGCTACTCAAGGATTGATACCTTTTTGCAATATTTACTCTTCTTTTATGCAAAGAGCTTATGACCAAGTAATCCATGATGTTGCTATACAAGACCTAAAAGTTATATTCTGTTTAGACAGAGCAGGTGTAGTTGGTGCTGACGGTGCTACCCACCATGGTTTGTATGATTTAGCTTATATGCGTTGCATTCCTAATTTGATTGTTTCAGCCCCTATGAATGAAATAGAACTTCGTAACCTCATGTATACTGCCGCCCATGATTCCAATAAACATCCCTTCGTCATTCGTTATCCCCGTGGAGAAGGTGTTATCATAGACTGGAAAAAACCATTTGAACTTATCCCTATCGGCAAAGGAAGAAAAGTCATCGATGGTGAACATATTGCAATACTTTCCATTGGTCATATAGGGAATATTGCACTCCAAGCAATCCATAAACTAAATGCAGAAGAGATTTACCCTGCTTTATATGATATGCGTTTTGTAAAACCTCTTGATGAAGAGTTACTTCATGAGATTTGTCATCATTACTCTGCTATTATAACAATAGAAGATGGTTGCTTGATGGGCGGTTTTGGTTCTGCTGTATTAGAATTTATGGCTGAACATCAGTATTTTATTCCTGTTAAAAGATTAGGTGCTCCTGACAGAGTCATTGAACATGGAACGCAAAAAGAACTTTATAAAGAATGCTTCTACGACGAAAACGCTGTCATTCATACGGTAAAAAAATATGTGTCTACAATATCAATTCAAATAAATTCAAGGAATAATAGGATGTAATTACTTTGGGTCTACATTGATATTTAAGCGAAAATGAGAACCTCGCTCAATGTGTAAAAAATCGTTGAAAGCTTTTTGGATGTGCTCTTTTACTTTTAATGAATTTTGTTTTTTAGGAATTTTGATTAGATATTGAATACGGTAATAATTTTTTAGTTTGGCTACATAAGGATAGGTTGGACCTAATATCCATTCAGAATAAGCACTTCTTAGAAGTTTATTAAAATGATGAATAGCTTGGTTTAAAACATCAAGTTTAGGATGTAAAATTTCTAATTCTATTAAACGTGAAAAAGGTGGATATCGAAGTTCTTCACGAAGCAAAATTTGTTCATGGTAATAGGAGGCGTAGTCCTTCATTAAGAATTCAAAAATTTTATGATTTGGCATGCGGGTTTGAATAATTAACTTTTTAGAGGGATTATGAGGAATATCCAATTCGTAAATTATATGGCGAAGAAACTGATAAGTATATTCAAAAGCCCTGAAATTGGGAATATGTAGCATCATATCCAGCATTAAAACTATGATAAGATCCACGTTATCAAAATGTAAAAGTTTAGTAATGAGTTGAGTACCAACGATAATGTCAGTATTATTTTTGTGAAGTTCATTTAGGAAGTCAGCTAGTTGTTTTTTGGTTTTAAAATTGCTGGAATCTAAACGTCTAATAACAAAATTAGGGAAGATAGTATGTAATTGTTCTTCAATTTTTTCTGTTCCGAAACCTTCAAAAGATAAATCGTTACTACCACAGTTTTTACAGAAATAAATATTATCTTCTTGATAGCCACAATAATGACACTTCAATTTATTGGATTGTTTGTAGTAGGTTAAAGCGATATCACAATGGATACAAAAATGGACATGCCCGCATGTATTACATACTATTCTGGGCGCATAACCTTTTCTATTTAAAAAAATTACTGAAATATGATTTTTGAGTTTTTGTTCATAAATACTTTTATAACTTAAATCCGTTAAAAGACCTATAGACTGTCGTAAGCTAATTTGAGTTTTTAAATCAGTTATCTGAATTTGATTTTCTTTGGGCGCAGGTGACCTTAAATAATTTACTAATCGGTATTTGTGTTGTTGTGTATGGTAATAGGTTTCTATGGAAGGTGTTTGAGTAGACAAAATAATAGGAATATTTAGCATTTTTGCATAGTAAATAGCGGCATCTTTAATGTTTAGTTTAGGATTTTTTTCTTCTTGTTTGTAGTTGGCATCTTGTTCCTCATCTACTAAAATAAGCCCCAAATCGGTAAAAGGTAAAAATAATGCACTTCGTACCCCAATAATTATTTTGTATTCCTTTATAAAAACTTTATACCATATTTCTACTCTTTCGTTATCGTTAATACGGCTGTGGTAAATACCTAATTCTTCTGTAAAATAATGGTATAGTTCTTCCACGAATTTATCCGTAAAAGCAATTTCAGGCACTAAAAATAATATTTGTTTTCCCATAGAAATAATTTTTTTGAAATACTCAATGAAAAAAACAATTCTTTTCATACCTAAGTCATGGAAGAATACGGTTGGTGACCAGGAAGTTGAGTTAAGTAATTCTTGAATAAATTGATTACAGAATTCTAATTCATGAGAATTTAGTTCAACATTTTGTTTTCCTTTTTTTTTGAGTTGTATTCTATCAACCGCATGTTTTTCTTGGTAGATCCATTTTTTTTTCTCTAACGCTTTAAGGACGCTATCTGAGATTTGTAAATTATGCAATAGGTATTTTTTTTCAATACCTTCATTTTGAAGTAGATACAATAAAACTTTTTGTTGATTTTCGGATTTTGTGTTTTGTATTGCTAATGAAATGACCTCCGAGGGAGTAACTTGTTGATTATTTTGAAATTGATTTATAAGGTTTTGCCAATCTAAAAAAATAAAAGTTTTTAAATGGGGTTTAAAGGGGTTTATGAGCTGAGTATCTAACTGGATTATTTTTTTTTTCAGTAATTTTTTGATGGTATACTCTGAAAATTCATTTTTTAGTTTTTTAAAGGAGTAAGGAGCATGTTTTGCTAAAAAATGTATTATTTCATTTTCTTTTGTGGTTAAAGTCGTTATATCTAGAGATTGAATAGCTTCTGTAAAAATTACGTTTGTATGGGTATGCAGGATTAAATGATTGGGTAAAGCGAAGAGCATCACTTCACCGAGAGAACACCAATAATAATCAGCAATCCATGTCCAGAATGCAAGCTGAATAGGATTGATGATGGGTATTTCGTCAATAATCTCATGGATAGATTTGAGGGTTTGAGTATTTTCTTGGGTTTCATAGATTTTATAGACCATTGCGGTATAAAGTTTGTTATTTTTACCGAAGGGCACAACAACTCTTTTACCGATATTCAGTAGTACAATATCTTCATCATTAACAGCGTATTGAAAAACGTTTTTTAAGTAAACGGGCAAAATAACTTCAGCGATATACGGCATAGGAGATTAATTTTTTTTGATTTTATGGGGATTTTGCTCAATAAAATTTTTCCAGGAGGATTGTGATTTACCGATAATGGGAATGGTTGTTTGGTAAGCGTGACAGACTGCAACGGCAAGGGCATCTGTAGCATCTAAAAAATGGTCATTCAAAGGAGTCTTAAAAATATTTTGTAATACGCCAGCTACCATTTCTTTGGAGGCATTACCTTTTCCTGTTACGGCTTGTTTAACTTTTCGGGGAGCATAATCAAAGATAGGCACTTGGTTGGCAATGGCTGCCGCCATACAAACGCCTTGGGTCCTGCCCATTTTTATGGCTATTTGAATATTTTTTCCATAGAAAGGAGATTCAATGGCAAAAGCATTAACACGATATTCTTTGATAAATTGATAAATTCTTTGATAGATTATAGTAAGTTTTTCATTAGTTTCTTTATCGGTTTTACTGAGTTCTAAGGTACCAAGGGTTAGTGGTTCTATTTTAGGTTTATCATAAGCAATAATAGCATAACCTGTAAAGGATAGCCCAGGGTCAATACCAAGGATAATAGATTTCATTGATGCAAATTTAAATAAAAAAAGGCGGAAAAGTTCAAACCGCCTTCTTACATAAAAAAACCCTAAAGTATTATGAAACCTCAAATCTTAAAGATATGAAAAAATCATTGTGCAAAAATAAACCTAAAATTTTTAATTGTCAAAATTATTTTTCTTTTATTATCAAACCATTTCTCCAAGCATCTACTGCATCGTTCCAAATATCAAAAAATTCGTTTTTTCGTTCTAAAATATATTCTGTTTTAAAACCTTTTTTCTTTTGTATTTTAAATCTAAAAAATACGGGTCTATCATTTAATTGAGTTCTTTCATAGAACCAATCTTCATAACCTTCATAAAGCACAATAGCGTCAGGCGTACCGAAGATAATGTAAATCATTCCTCTTTCTGTTCGCCAGCCTTCATCATTTTCATGGAAGTATAAGTTGGCTTCATAAACTCGTTTAAAGTACAAGTCTTTAAGGTTCATTTTTTTTTCTTCATCGAAGCCATTCCAAATGAAGTTAAGATAACTTTTTTTATTCACTTTCTTCAAAAATTTAAATTCAGACTTTGTTAATAAATAAACCATTGCATTTAAACTATCGATGAGTTGTAAATCTGGGTAATATTCGCTAAAAACAGGAATACCAATAGAATCATTTAAGGAATGTATAACAATTAAATCATTTGCTTTAATTTTAGAGAAATCTAAACTGCAAGTTTTTTCTACAAACGAATAACGATGTTTTTTTTTATAGAAAATATAAGGAGGGAGGGGCGTTTGATAGGTTTTTTTATATATTTTGATTTCGCTAAATCCACCTATTATACGATATTTATTATTCTGTTTTAGATAATGATGACACACTTGTAAACTATCCTGAATAAGGAACTGGGGATTAAAATCAATGGATAAATAGCTTGTTATCTCGTGGTTTGAGTTATTTATTAGAATGTGAAAGAGGGTATCTTGGTTAGGTAATTTGATTGGATAATTTAAAGGTTTTAAAGTATCATTTTCATAAAGAAAAAAGGCATATTGATTTATGTTATCCTCATCATTAAGGAATAATAAAAATTGATTATGCCAATTATAAATAAAGTAATCAAAGAAGTTTACTGGTTTGATATAAAGGTTTTGAGAAAAGATAGTAAAGGGAAGTAATAGGAATAGGCAAAAATTATTCACGGTTTTCACCCATTTTTTTCATTGTTTCTCGTTTCAATTTGCGTTCAAGCTTTGCGATATCTTCGGAGGTCATTTCATAGCTCGGATTAGCATTATTAGTTTCGTTAGTTAGGTTTTCTGAATTAGTTTTATTTTTAACTTCTATTTTAGGTACATTTAAATTTTTATTTATAATTTCTTTTGGGTTGATTGATTTTTGTTGTTGTTCAAGTTCCATACGTTGACGTTTCATTTCTTTAGCAATGATAGCTTTTTCAAGAAGGCCTTCAATAGGCTTAAATCCCACTGCTAAAAACACTTTAAAACCATATATAATAAGCATATTAGCTCCTTTGAAGAACGCTTCAAAAGTAGATTCTAATACTTCTGTGACAATAAATAAGGCTATTGCAAAAATGAGAATGATAGTAGTAGCTCTTTTTCCAGCCTTAGCTTTTGTTAATTCATCAATAGTAAACTGTAATTCAATATTTTTATCTTGAAGGTCCTTATTAATTTTTCTAATCTCTTCTGCTTGCTCTTGAAGCATTTCATTTGCAGATTTTATTTTTTTTTGTAGTCTATCGCCTACGGAGGTTAATAATTTGACCTCTTGTAGTAATTTTTTATGGTTTTTTGCAAAGATTTGCAATTGAGATTTTAATTCTTCAGGTGGAATATTATCCAAGTTATTAATCAAATTTTCTAATTGATTAATTGTTTCTGTATCTTTAGGGAGTTTGGGTTGATTATTTGTAGAAGAAATCTCAACACTCATAAAAAAGTTTATAGGTATAACGTATCATCTCTTGGAATTAATTCAAAAGGTATCGAGACTATACTTTTATAATCTTCTCCGGATTCAAAAATATCAATATCATCTTCGAAGTAATGCCATCTTACGAGGGTTTCTATATTCTTTTCTTGAAATTCTTCAAGGATTCTTAGTATTTCCAAAATAAATTTAGCCGAGCTGGTATTAAAATAATCAAAATTAAAATCAAATACTAGCTTATTATTATATCCATTGGCTAAAAGTTCTTGAAGCCACTCTATGATGGGGTTGTAAAATTGGGCAGAATTTTCAGGATAGGAATTTCCTTTAATTTCGAAAATACCTTTTTGTGTATCTAATGTTACTTGAGGCGTATCTTGTGTTGCTTGTATATATATTGCTTTCATTTTAAGATTTTCTTGTAGGTTTTTGAACAGAAACAAACATACTAAAAAACATATAATCGTTATTAATTTCTTTAAAATCGTAATTTATTCGGTTATCTTTGGATTTTCTTGCAACATCTATAATCCCTAAACCAGCTCCTCCTTTACTAGAAATAGAACCGTTTTTTAGAATTTCTTGATAAAATTCTTTTAATTCTTCTGCGTTCATAGAGTTCACTTTATTGATATGTTTCTCTAAAAATTCTTTTTCTTGGTGAGTAATTAAATTACCTGTACCAATTATATATTCGTCATTATGCCTAGCTATAATCATTACAGGATAATATTCTGTATCACCAATTTTCATATTAGAGCCATGACGCATCACATTTTGTAGAATTTCAATCAGAACACCACTAACTCTTTTTCTAAATCCTAAATTCTCTCCGAACTCGTCCATTTTAGCATCAGCAGATTGCACAATACTCCTTAACAGTTGAGTATTTATCTCACCTTTATAAGCGAAAATTATATCATTTTTTCCTACTTCTTTTAAATATGAGAGCAAGTCTGCCATGAGCTAAATTTTTAATATTACCGATCAAACCACAAAATTAATATTTTTTTGTATGTTTTTATAAAAATCCTATTTTTTTGTTTTAATCTTCAATTTATAGGTATTAGCTTGATAACTTCTTGTTAAACATAATCGATGGAATTATCCACGTTGTTTCAAAGCATTAGAGTTTATGAACAACTATAAAACGAAATGATTTAAGGTTAGTGAGCATAGTCGAACTATAGATAATTTAAAATTATGGAGTTGAGCAGCAATAAGAATTACGAGATGTTTAAATCCGAATTTATAATTTCGAATTCTGTCTTTAACTACCCTGAGGGATTTTAAATGAGCAAAAACATGTTCAATTTTTACTCGTAACCCATTATGCTTTTGATTTTCA
>CALLNY010000081.1 GCA_938005475.1 uncultured Bacteroidia bacterium
TGAGAATATCCTCTTCGTTTTTCCTAAAATCTTTATCGTATCGGATTCGTATGTCAAATTTTTTTTCTCCTTCGTATTTCTGGGTAGCTGTTTTTCCACCAATAGCCATTTCTATTACTGCCTGTGCATCAGCTTTGGTAATTCCGTAAATAGCCATTTTTTCTTCATTCAGCAGAATGCTTATTTCGGGCTGCCCGATATTTCTTAATATGCCCACATCCTTTATTCCCGGAACATCTTTTATTTGTTCTATTACCTGATTGGCATAATCATCTAATTTTTCTAAATCATCGCCATAAATTTTCACTGCGTTGGATGCGTTCATTCCCGCTACGGCTTCAGCAACATTGTCTATAATGGGTTGAGAATAGTTGTAATTAATACCCTGATATTTTTTTAGTTTTTGATCCATTTCTTCTATCAATTCATCCAAAGAAATTTTGCGTTTCCATTCTTCCTTTGGTTTCAGATTTACCTGCATTTGCACATAGTAAAACCCGCTTGGATCTGTTCCGTCATTACTTCTTCCGGTTTGCGAAAGCACTCCATTTACTTCCGGAAAACTCATGATTTCTTTTCTCAAAACACTCACCATTTCCACCGTTTTCGGAAGTGAATAACTCATGGGCATTTTGGCTTCTACCCATAAAGCACCTTCATTTAATTGCGGTAAAAACTCTGTACCGAGCCAGCGGGTGGAGAACAACGTTAAAGCTAAACAAAAAACGGCTATAATCAGGGTCAGCCTTTTTCGGGTATAGGTCCATGCAAAGGCTTTTGAAACAATTTTGTCTATAATCCGGGTGAAAAAACTTTCCTTTTCTTTCACATTTTTGTTTAGTAGAATAGAGCATAGAACAGGCACTAAAGTCAGGGTAAAAATCAAGGCTCCCAACAGAGCAAATCCTAAAGTCCATGCCAATGGGGAAAACATTTTTCCTTCTACTTTTTCAAAAGAAAAGATAGGTAGCAAAGCGGAAATGATGATGAGCTTTGAAAAGAAAATGGCTTTACCCATTTGTATGCCTGTGGTTTTAATCAATCCCATTTTAGCAAGCCGATTAAACTTTTCCATACCTACTTTGTGCGCTTTATGATCTAAGGCAACAAAAATTCCTTCTACCATGACGACTGCACCGTCTATAATAATCCCAAAGTCTATAGCTCCCAATGAAAGCAGGTTGGCACTCATTCCTTTTAAATGCAACATTAAAAATGCAAAAAGCAAAGAAAGGGGAATAACTACGGCAACAACAACGGTAGTTCTCCAATCGGCCATAAAAAGAAACACGATTACAGTTACAAGGATAATTCCTTCCACTAAGTTGTGCATTACAGTTCTGGTGCAATAGGAAATTAAGTTATCACGATCGTAAAAAGTTTCCATTTTAACATCCGGAGGCAAAATGAAGGTATTTAATTCTTCAATTTTCTTTTTCACCCTTGCCAATACTTCGCTCGGATTTTCTCCTTTACGCATCACGACAATCCCCTCTACTACATCATCATTATCATTTAACCCAACCTGACCTACTCTTGGAGCACTTGCCTCCTGAACGGTGGCTACATCTTTTACTAAAAGCGGGTTGCCGTTAAAAATATCTACAATGGTGTTTTCAATATCCTTTTTACTGTCCAACAAGCCAATACCACGTACTACATACGCCTGACCGTTTTTTTCGATTACATCACCACCTACATTTATATTGGATTTGCTTACCGCTTCGTAGAGTTCCAAAGGAGTTAAGTCATATCGTTGTAGCTTTACAGGATCAACCGATATTTCGTAAATTTTTTGCTGACCTCCAAATGCCACTATATCTGCTACACCCGGAACCCGCCTAAGTTCACGGTCGATTATCCAATTTTGTATAGTTAATAAATCACGGGTATCCCGCTCATCACTTTTTAATACGTATCGAAAAATCTCACCCGTAGGACCATAAGGCGGTTGCACATCGGCTTCTACTCCGTCAGGTAATAGCACATTTTGCAACTGATTATTGACTTGCTGACGGGCAAAAAAATCTTCCACATCATCTTCAAAAATAATTTTGATAACCGATAGGCCAAACATGGTAATGCTACGCACATTGGTTTTGCGCTGCACACTGTTCATGGCAATTTCGATGGGTGTGGTAACAAAACGCTCCACTTCTTCGGCACTTCTGCCGTTCCATTGAGTTACTATAATTATTTGCGTATTGGTAACATCGGGAAAAGCTTCAATGGGAATTTTGATAAAGCTTATAGTTCCTGCTATCACTAAAAGGCCTACCCAAAAAAATGTGAAGAATTTATTTTTAAGCGAAAAGGAGATGATATTTTTTATGAAATTATTCATATTGTGATTAGTCGTTTAATGCATCGTAAATCAACAATCCATTTTGAGAAATCACCGTTTCGCCTTCCTTTAATCCTGCTTTTATGTAAGTGATTTCTCCTAATTGACGAAATACTTCCACCTTGCGTGTTTCTATATTGTGTTTATCTTTAAAAACCATTACCCAATACTTACTTTTATCAAAAATCACAGCCGATGATGGAACTGCAATCATGGATTGATTTTCTTCATAGCTAACGGTTACTGTACAATTCATTTCATGCTTTAACTTTAAATCGGTATTGGGAATTTTTATCCTTACTTTCATGGATTTAGTTTCCGGGTCAATGGCATTAAAAATTTTGTCAATTTTACCTTTGAAGGGAATATCGGGAAATGCCAATGTATTCACGATAGCATCATAACCCACTTGTATTTTAGCAATATCACTTTCATTTACATTTGCCAATGCCCACACTTCGTTAATTTCTGCAATAGAGAAGAGAGGCTCTGAATTATCAATTCGAATTTGTTCATTTTGATTTATTTTTTTAGTAACTACAAAACCGCTTATAGGAGCAGTTACATTAAATATAGAGCCTTCTTTTAAGCTGTAAATGCTGTATATTTCGTTGATTCTTTCCAGTTCGGCTTTTGCTTTTTCCAATTCTTTTTCTGCTGCAGCTACATCTTTTTCTGAATTTAATTTTCCGGCAAATAAATCTTTGGCTACTTGCAAGTTTTTTTCTGCGATGGCAACATCATTTATAGCATCTAATTTCTGCTTTTGAAAGGAAGCAACTTCGCTACTTTGTATGCTTGCCAGTACCTGTCCTTGTTTTACATAATCGCCAAGTTCAACATGGATAGACTTTACAATACCGCTTACAATGGGATATACCTGGGCCATTTTGTTATTATCGGCTGTAATTTTCCCGAATAAGCGAATTTCATTTTTAACAACCTCCTTTTTCGCTTTATAAAAATCGCACATTTCCATCATGGCATCGCTCATAGAAAATGCCGTAGCTGTTTCTTCAGTTTGCTTTTTATTGCAACTGTTAAATGTAATCATAACAGCAGCTAACATTAAACAAGTAATAATATTTGTATTTTTCATTTTTAGTAAATATCTTTTCCAATTAGTAGATTTAATTGTTCTGCTGAAACCACCAATTGCGTTTTTATTCTTGCCAGCTCAGTCAGCACCTCATTGTATGCTTCAAAATAATCAATGAACTCAATAATGGAAACGTTTCGTTTCTGAAAATTATCCGTCATTCCCTTTACCGTAATTTCGAAATCCTGGTTATATAGAGAAGTGGCTTTTTGGTATTCGGAAACGGTTTGTAAATAGAACGCATAGTTGTTTTGCAGAGTGCTTATAATTTCGTTTTGCATTGCCTGTAAATTATATTCTGCTTCCTTTAATCTAAATTGAGATGATTTGATGTTCCCCTGGTTCCTGTTCCACAAAGGAAGCGGGATAGAGATACCGGCATTTATCTGATTGATAAATGCTCCGCCTCTTTGGTCATACGAAGTAAATAAATTAATATCAGGTATGGCTAATCTTTTTTGATATTGCAGATATTGTTCTGCGAGTATTTTGTTTTGCTGTATAATTAGCAATTCCGGCCGGTTGGATAATGCTTCGGATTTTAGGTTATCTAAAGAAATTGTTTTAATATATTTTTCAATTTCCTTTTCTGAAAATTCAAACTCAACTAATAAATCCGTTTGCAAAAGGATTTGAAGATTGGATTGGGTTTCATAGTATTTTTGCAATAATTCTGCCCGATCGTTATTCAATTTTAAGTAAGCACCTTTTAACCTCACCACATCTTTAAGTGGAATATTTCCTTTGTTGGCTTGTACCTGATAGGATGAAAGCAAAGTATCCAGTAATGCCATCTGGCGGTTGTATATCGATAATAAAAACTGCTGCTGACCTACCGTAAACAATTCGCTATGCAAACGAAACTTGAGTTGCCTTGCCAATTGCTGAAATTCCAATTCTGCAATTTTAGCATTGGTTTTTGCCATTTCAATTTCAGATTTACGTTTACCTCCAAGTATAATAAGTTGTTCTAATTGAAAAACTTTTTGTCCTGTATTTCCTATATGGAAGGGTCTGTTATTTTCAGGATCGTAAACGTTCAGGTCTGCTGTAAAAACAGGGTTAGGATATAATTTTGCCTGAATGATTTCTGCTTTTTGTGCTTCAACATTCATTGATGAAGCAAGTAAGTAGAAGTTATTGGATATGAAAATACTATCGGCTTGTTGCAGATTAACTTTAAGCACGTTCTGTGCCTTAACCTGACAGGTAAACAAAAGCAGAAAAAAAAGCAATTTCCCCCGGATGATTTTCGGCATTACTTCTATTTACGTTAAAATGAAGTACAAAGTTTGCCCTTAACACCTTAAAAACACCTTAATGTCAATAAAATTTAGCTTAAAGGAATAACAATGGTGAAAATGTTATAATTATCATTCAGAGATCGGTAGGAAACTGTCCCATTATGTAAGGAAATAATTTTGTGAACAAAAACCAATCCCAGACCAAAGCCTCTTTTTCCTTTACTATTTTTCCCTCTGAAGAAATGATGGAAAAGATACTGGTTTTCGTCTTTCGTAATGGTTCTGCCATTATTCTCAAAAGTAATTTCAACTTTTTGCTGGAAACATGAAATGGTAATTTTTGATTTTCCATCCTCACTATAGAGAATGCTGTTTTGCATCAGGTTTAATATGGCGGACTTCATCAAACGGGCATTACAAGATATTATTAAATTATTTTCATCTTCTATTTGAAGATATTCTATTGAGAACTGAAAGTCGGGATAAATTTGTTTTAGCTCATCGGCAATATCAAATACCATATCATCTATTCTGATTTTATCTGTTAACAAAAAATTTTCTGTTTCAGCTTTAGAAATTTCCAGCAAGGAATTGATGATATCACTTAAATTTTTTGTGTCTTCCTTTTGATTTTTAATGAGTGATTTTATGGTGTTCAAATCTTTTTCTTTTTCTATTCGTTCAAAATTCGAAACCAATATAGCAATGGGCGTCTTTAGTTCATGCGAAATATGGTGTATGGCGTGTTTTTGGAAGGCAAATACCTCATTCATTCTTTTCATCAATTTATTAAACTGTTCAGCCAAAATGGATATTTCATTTTTTGATTGTTTAATTTCAATTGGGTTATAATCCTCTTCAAAGTTATAACTATTGATTTTTTTAGTAATTGATAAAAGGGGTTGCGTAATTTTTTTCGATAAAAAAAAGGCTATTAAAATGGTTGAAATCACGATAATTAAAAAGGTAAATAATAAAATCAATTTAAGATAATTTAATTTTGAATATCCAAACTTATCATAGGCTTTACTTATTCCGTAATAAATGTTTCCGTTATTTTGGAAGTATAATCCGACTACATCATATAATCCGTCTTTGGTTTCAAACCATTCGTTGGCATCGGAAAGATTATCAATAATATCCTTTGAGTATTGAATGGGAGTGTCATCAATACTTGAATAAATCAGTTTTTTATCGGCATTAAAAATTAAAAGTTTTTCGTCATACAAATCATTGATAGTAAGCCGGTCAATGGCTTCAAGCAAATCATGATCCGCTTTTTTAATTTCAGTGAGAAAAAAAAGAGTAGATTTAATTTTCTCCTTCTGACGTTGCTGGAACTCTTCTTCGCGATATTCAGCAAAAAGTGTATAGATGAAGAATAACGCTATCCCTATTAATGAAATAGTAGTAAGCGAAAAATAGAGTAATATTTTTTTTCTAATTCCCATCTATGTCTTCAAAATAATATCCATATCCTACTTTTGTTTTGATGCTGCTTTTTCCAAAAGGCTTATCCACCTTGTTGCGGAGAAAATTGATGTAAACCTCAATGGTGTTGGTGTTTGCATCTACAATATTCCCCCAAATTTCCTTTATTAATTCTTTCTTAGAGATAAGTTCTCCTTTGTTTTCAATTAGTTTTACCAGTATTTGAAATTCTCGTGGTGTTAATTCAATTTCTTTACCTTGCCTCGTTACTTTTTTGGTTGCAAGACTTATCATAATATCACCAGCAGAAATGGTTTCTTTTTTTACTTCATTTTTTACATTTCTTTTAATTAGGGCATTTACTCTTAAAAGTAACTCACGCATATAAAATGGCTTTGTCAGATAATCGTCTGCACCACAATGGTAACCCTTCACTTTGTCATCCAATTCACTAAATGCAGTAAGCATAATTACGGGAGTGTTTTTATTGTGCTGCCTGAAATCTTTACAAATTTCAAATCCGTTTTTTCCGGGCAGGTTTATATCCATTATGACACAATCAAAGTTCTCCTTCTTTAATGTTCTTTCAGCAAGGGTTCCTTCAAACAGAGAAACGATATTAAAACCTTCTGCTTTCAATGCTTCACTGATGTTTTGGTTCAGTGTTTGATCATCTTCTATTAATAAAATTTTCATGAGGTCAAAATAGTATTAAATTCTTAATTCTTGTCAATATATATAATTCGTTATTCGTCATCTTTTTACAGTTGTGTTGCGATTTTCTGCACTTGTTTCAACTCCACTGTAAAGATAGTTCCATTTAAAGGAACTGAACTTACTGAAATTGTTCCCTTGTGAAGGAGTATAATTTTTTGTGTAAGTGAAAGCCCAATGCCATTGCCGTCTGCGAAATTTTTGTTGTTGCCACGATAAAATGGAGTAAAAATGTTTTTTAAATCATCTTCTGAAATGCCAATGCCTTTATCAGTGAAAGTTAGTGTTATTTTTGATTTTGGATTTTTGATTGCGGATTGCAGATTGTGGTTTTTGGAATGGTTAAATGATATGGAAACTTTGCAGGATTTGTCGTTGGAGAATTTGCAACCATTTTCCATAAGGTTGACAAAAGCCACTTTCAAGAGGTATTCATTTCCATTTACCGAAATTTGATTGTCATTTTCAAATTCATTTTCAAAGTGAATATCAATTTTGTAATTAGGATTAGATTGTTGCACCTGCTGCTGTGCATCTAACAAAATTTCATCAATACGGCAGGGTTTAAAAGCAATTTCGGAAGGGTCGTAACTGGCTTTTGCAAGGTCAAGCAAACTATTTGAAAGCCGAACCAAACGCTTTGCATCAATCAAGGCGTTTTTAATAACCGATTTATATTCATCAATACTTCTTTCTTTGTTTGTAGCCAATTCCAACTCTGTAATGATAGCAGCAAGGGGCGTTCGCAATTCGTGTGAAATATTGGAAACGAAATGTTTTTG
>CALLNY010000082.1 GCA_938005475.1 uncultured Bacteroidia bacterium
AGGGTCATCAAGTTTTTAATGATAAGTTGAATATTATAACGATACAATTGGATAATTTTAGGAAGGGGGAGGAGGAGTTGGTGACGGATTTAGCGTTGGATGTATTTATTGAAGGGTTTAGACAAATTAGAGGGGGTTCCTGAGAATTTTGGGGTTATATATTTGAGAAGTTATTTGGTATAACGGAGTATCATGCGATGGAGAAGAGAGAACAGAATTATTACAATAAAATATTAGAGGAAATGTGCGCATGGGAGAATGCTTTATTATATGCAAGGAGAGAGGCTGTACAGGAGTTAGCACAGCAATTAACAGAGGAGGAGAGACGAGCGGAGGAGAATCATCGAAGGTTGTTATCGTTGGCGAAGATGCTTAAATCTATGGGATGGGATAAACAGACCATTATAGAGAATACAGGTTTATCAACGGAGGAAGTGGAGAATTTATAATATTGAGTTGCATTTATAGCAATGACTTCATAGCCTTCAGTGGCGATTTGGAATATTTATTATCTTTGCAGAGATGCGATAGATGGAGTTTGGAATTTAAGCGGGTAAATGGATGTTTGTGAGGGTAATGAAAGAAGCGAATATCTCGAAACGAACGCTTTATCTGAACACCGGGGCTACTCAGTGCCACATTTGCAAGGGTAATGAGTGTTTAAATTGGTTTCTTCGATGATATAATCAGGTCTATTACGGACGTCATTAGCGATTCTGCTGATGTACTCTCCAATGATACCAATACAAAGTAATTGTATACCACCAATAAACATAGAACTAACCATGATGGAGGTCCATCCTGTGACTACTTGATTTAAAATAAATTTTGAATAGAATGCGTAAAGCATAATAAAAAATGCGACAAGCGAAAAAAGTAATCCTAAAAAGGAAGCAATTTGCAAAGGGAAGTTAGAGAAGGAAGTTATTCCATTAAAAGCGAACCAGAGTAAGGTTTTGAGGGGGTATTTCGTTTTACCAGCGTAGCGAGGGTCACGTTCGTAGAGGAGGTAGGTATTTTTAAAGCCGAGCCATGCCATTTGCCCGCGTAAAAAGATATTTTTTTCAGGTAATTTTTTTAAGGCATCAGCAAATTTTCGTGATATAATTCTGAAATCTCCTGTATCTAATGGAATTTCAATAGGAGCAAATAAGTTTAAAATACGATAGAAAAGTTTGGCGGTTACTTTTTTGAAAAAACTTTCACCTTTACGGATGGAACGTTTAGCGTATACCAATTGGTAACCTTCTTTGAGTTTGTTGTAGAGTTGGGGAATGAGTTCGGGGGGGTCTTGCAAATCGCTGTCCATGAGTACTATGGTATCACCTGAGGCGTGTCGTAATCCTGCTAATAAAGCTTTTTGATGTCCAAAATTTCTACTGAAACTGATGTATTTGTAGGCTGTATTTTGGTGGCAAAATTCTTTGATTAAAGTGAGGCTGTTATCCGTACTTCCGTCATCTACCAAAAGGACTTCGTAAATTTTAAAGTTTTCAGATAGAACTTTCTCTAATCTTTGATACAGGATAGGGAGTACGGGTTCTTCATTGTAAATGGGTAGTACCACGGAGATTTCAGGCTTCATGGTTATTTTACCCAGGTTATAGGATGATTAGCAACAAAGTAAGGTTTTAATTCGGAATAAGGGACGAACACTTCGGGTGCCCCTAAACTGTAAGGTCCAATTTCATAAGGGTTATAATGAAAGATAATTCCACCATAAGAAATTTGAAAATTATCAGGGACAAAAATTTCGTCTAAATTTACGGCATCAAGGTCTTGGGTTTGGTATTTTTGTTTTAATTTGTTTTTGAGGATATTCAGTAATTTAGGTTCTGCATCGTTTTTGAAGAGGGATTCTAATGTAATCATTTTTCCATCGTTGGTATTGTAATTGGTATGCCATGTACCATAAGTGCCATGCACTCCTCCGTTATATGCGTACATACTATTCCGATAAGCTAAAATGTTATTTTGGTTAAATACGGGGTATCCCAATTGGATATTTTCCCATATACAAGTAAATGGGGCTATATCACAAGAAGCTTTTTCATTAGAGATGAAACCTTGATAATCTTTTTTAAGGCGGTCAAATTCTTTTTGGAACTCTGTTTGGATAGTATTTTCGTCTAAGCTTTTTGTTTTGATATTTATATCAGCTAGTATGGAGTCACAAATCGTTTTAGTAATAGTTCGGTTTTTTTGAGGGTTTAAATTAGGGAATGGCAAATGTAAACTCAAATAGTTTTTTAATCCATAATCTTTGGTAGCTTGATATTCATGTTTGAGTTCAACGTTTTTGAAAATCAATCCTGTTTCGTAGCTTTCTTTGAGTTGAACGTTTAATTTTTGGTTTTGGTTGGACCAAGTACCTGTTAATTGGTTGTTAGAGAAACGGACTTCCCAAACACCTGTTTGATTGTTGAATAAATCGAGTTCTTTCAATTTCCATAGTCCATTTTCTTCCATCCCCAGTAAATTAAAGGGTTGACCAGTGTTGTAATGAAAGAGGGTACCACGAATTTCATCAGGTTTTTTGAGGATATCCATAGAGATTTTTAGGTTTAATCCGATAGAACCTTCAAAGTGAAAGTATTGTGCGTAGAGGCATTGAGTTGCAATAAATAAAACCCAAAAGTTGTACTTTTTCATAAATGGTATATTTTGTTATTTTTTAAATGACCGTTGATAAAATCACTTGCTTGCATTTTAGATTTTCCTTCTAGTTGAAGTTCTTGGATAGCCAGAGCTTTTTGGTTTCCACAGACTACGTAGATATTTTTATTATTAGCAAACAATGTTCCATAAGGATATTCAGAAGATAAATCTGTTGTATTGGAATGAAAAATTTTAAGTTTTTTATTTTGAAAGGTAGTCCAGGCGGTGGGGTGGGGGGAAAGTCCTCTAATTAGATTATGGATTTGTATATCGGAGAGGTTCCAATGGATTTGCGTATTTTCGGGAGTTAGTTTGGGCGCATGGTGTTTGTAGAGTGTGATATCTTGTTGAATAGGATGAATTTCATGATTTTGAATTTTTTTCAAAGTTTCGATGAGGAGGTCAGCACCTAGATACATAAGTTCATCGTGAAGTTTACCAGCATTCCAATCGGGAGGGATATTTATGGCTTTTTGCAATAAAATTTTACCGGTATCAATTTCTTTTTCAATGAGGAAGGTTGTAACACCAGTTTGAGTTTCACCGTTGATGAGAACCCAATTAATAGGGGCGGCACCGCGATAATCAGGTAAAAGGGAAGCATGGAGATTGATAGTACCTAATCTTGGAAAAGACCATATACGTTCAGGGAGCATTCTAAAAGCTACGACCACGATTATATCGGGATTATAAAACATAAGTTGCTCATAGAACTCATCAGTTTTTAGGTTAAAAGGCTGTAAAATGGGTAATGAATACTGTTGAGCACATTTTTTTATTTCGGATTCAGAGATTTTGAGTCCTCTGCCCGCAGGTTTATCGGGAGCAGTGACAACTGCTACTACGTTAAAATGGTGGTTTATTAAGGCTTTTAAACTAGGGACAGCAAACAGAGGCGTTCCCATAAACATGATTTTCATGCGCCACAAAATTAGTATATTTTTTCTTTATGGTTTATCTTGACTTTCTGTCAGGTTAATAATTTGCAGATCAAAAGTTTCAAAAAGTTTTACAAGGGTTGGATTTTCTTCAAAGAATTTTTGAATTTTTTGTTCTAAGGGGCTTTGTAAATTTAAGAAAGCTTCTGCTTTGGAGGGGTCAGTAAGGATATCAAGTTGAACGGTAGGGTTATTTAAAGATTGCCTTACGGAATTTAGAAGCTCTTCTTTGTTGTTTTCAAGAATTTTTTTTTCTACCTCATTAAAAACAACTTGTTGCCAAATATTTTCTTTTATGTTGTAGTCTTTTCTATCCAAAATTGTACGGATACTTTGTTTATTTTCAAACTGGTTAAGCAAGGTTTGATAGGCTTTTTCAAAGTCTGTTTTAAGAATGGGAACGGGATTTAAGTTAATCAACTCTTCATCCACTTGTTTTTTTTCGATGAGTTTTACTTTATCAAGGTCATCAAGAGATTTTATGGAGGATAGCGGCGTGATAAATAATAGATTAGTTTGATTATTTTCAGTGGTAGCAGTATGGGTATTAGCATTATTTAATGAATTTGCAGATGGAGTATTAAGAGAAACTACTTTATTTTCATCCGTTAAGTTTGGATTAGTTACATGACTTTTTTTTTTAGTTGAAGTTCTTCATTTTCAAGGATAAGCTCGATAGCGTTCCATAAATTAGCTAGTTTAATTAACAAGAGTTCTACTGACAGGTTAGGGGCTTGGGTTAAGCGGATTTTTTGTTCTACATCGGAAATCAATTGAAAAGCATTGATTAAGTAACTTTCAGAGAACATTTGAGACTGATTTAAATAATTTTTCTTGTGAATATCTGTAACTTCCATGAGTTTCATGGTATCGGGGTTTTTTGAAACGATGAGATTACGAATATGCACTAAAAGACCTGATATGAAGGAATAAGCATCAAATCCTTTATCTAAGATTTGATTAAAAAGAAGGATAGCGTTTTTATAGTTTCTTTGATGAAGGTAATTCATAGTTTCAAAGTAAATATCTTCATCGAGGATGCTTAAATTTTCATGAACGATTTTCAGAGTGATATTTTTTTTGGAAAAATTGACTATTTGGTCAAAGATACTCAAAGCATCTCTCAAACCACCATCTGCTTTGATGGCAATAAGTTGTAAGGCGTCTAATTCATAATGGATATTTTCTTTTTCTGCGATTTTTTTGAGGTGTTGGGTGATGTAATCTACTTTAATACGTTTAAAATCAAATTTTTGGCAACGGGATAGGATAGTAGGTAAAATTTTGTGTTTTTCAGTGGTAGCTAGAATAAAGAGGGCGTGGGGAGGGGGTTCTTCTAGGGTTTTGAGGAAAGCATTAAAGGCGGCTGTGCTTAACATGTGGACTTCATCAATGATATAAACACTTTTGGTTCCCATTTGAGGTGCAACACGGACACTATCAATTAAGGAGCGTATATCTTCTACACTATTATTAGAAGCCGCATCTAACTCAAAAATATTTAAACTTCTATTTTCATTGAAGGCTTTACAACTGTCACATTCGTTGCAGGGGTCTCCTTCGGGGGTTAGATGATAACAATTAACAGCTTTTGCTAAAATTCTTGCACAGGTAGTTTTTCCTACACCTCTCGGACCACAAAATAAATAAGCATGAGCTAACTGCTTTGTAATTATAGCATTTCTTAAAGTATCCGTGACATGCTCCTGACCAACTACCGTAGAAAATGTACTCGGTCTATACTTTCTAGCCGAAACAATAAAATTTTCCATGTTTCGCAAAAATAGCGTAAATTTATATGGGGCTGTAATCCTTTTTTCTACAATTTGCTTTTTGATTTTTGATACTTTGTGTAAAATCATGAACAGCTTGGTTCGGTGTTTTATAGTTTTTTATCTTTGCAATCTTAACTTACTATGAAAAAAGCATTTCAATACGCTTTTATTTACCTTTTGGCTTATAGTTTATTATTCATAGGAGGTTATACATGGATTGCTCCTAAACAAACGGTTTCCCTAAATGAAAAACGTAAATTAGCTACATTCCCTCACTGGTCTTGGTCTAATCTTTGGAAAGGCAAATTTACGGATAGTCTTGCGCTTTATTTTGCTGAGCATTTTATTTTTCGTGCGAAACTGATTCCGTTTGCAATACAAACGCAAAATCTAAAAGGATTACAAATTGAAAAAGTAAAAATTTATCCGAATGATAATCTTTTAGATGGCAATATTACGCTTTCAGAGGGCTTACTTCAAGAGGATACTGTTCCTACAACAGATAGTTCCAAAGTATCAGAAGTTCGCTCTTCTAACAATCAAGTTTATTTGAATAATGAATATTTCATAACAAAAAAAACGTATTTAGATAGTCTTCAAGGAAATGGTATGGGAAGAACGAGCAACAATGTTTTTATTTGCAATGGGAAAGCATTTCAATTTTTTGGGGGTAATCATCAATCGGCGCGAGCTTTTGCAAGCGTTGTAGACCGATACGCAGAACAAAATCCTGATGTAAAGGTGTATGCCGCTGTGGTTCCTTCTAATGCAGAGTTTTATCTTCCTCAGAAATATCAAAAAATGAAGCGTTCTGAATGTGCTAACATAGAAGCGACTTATCAAGCACTTGTAAAAGGAATAGGAGTAGATATTTGTAAGGAAATTTATGCTCATTTGGATGAATACTTGTATTTTAATACAGACCATCACTGGACGGGATTAGGGGCTTATTACGGTTATGTTGCTTGGTGTAAAGCAGCTGGTTTAGAACCTATACCTATCCATAAATTGAAACGTAAAGTCATCAAAAATTACTATGGCACTTTATACCATCTCACACAAGACCCAGAACTCGCAAAAAATATAGACTCCGTAGAATATTTTAAGTCTGATGTAAAAACAAAAACACTATATTGGTTTGAAAATCAAATGAATAAAGCTTATTCTGGTACCTATCTCGTTGAATTTGCAGGATCAGCTACTGCTTATGGCGTATTCCTAGGTGCCGATTATCCTTTAATGCATATCTCCACTGAACTACAAACTAATCGTAACTGCCTCATTATCAAAAATTCCTATGGTAACCCTTTTACTACCTATCTCGTAAATCATTTTGATAACATTTATGCTATTGATTATCGTTACTTTCACCAATCTTTAAATCAATTTATTAAAGAAAAGAAAATTACTGACATCATCTTTCTTATGGGAGTTTTTTCTACCAATACACCACAACATGTGCGTAAAGTGGATTTACTTTTAAGAAAAGAAACTAAATAACCTATGAAATACGACTAACTCCCCGAAGAAGAAAGGAATAAAAAAATTTATTCGTATGATAATAAAAGGCTAATCAATGAGTGGCTTTCTGAAAAGCAGGATTAAGGCGGTTTTGTAATCGGAATGATGAATACAGGTAGAAATGATTTTCATAAACTCAACGAAAAGTTAGAAGCTTTAGTCTTCAAATTAGAACCCAAAGTTTATGAATACAGATTTTTAGAATTGTAGTATCTTTGCCGCAAAATTTTTTTCTTTATTAAAATGATAAAACTAAAGCCTGCTGTTATTTTTTGTTTAATCCTTACTTTTTTTTCTTCGCTGTATGCACAATGGGAGCATTGGGGCTCATATGATACTAGTAAATATACTTGGTTACATCCAGAATTAAACGTAATTCAGTATTGGAATAGAAGGGCAGTACAAGATTTTTATGACAAATGGTTTCGTTCAGAGCCTAGAAAAATATCTATTGTTTGGATGGGGGATTCGCATATACAACCGGATGTACTACCTGAGGTGGTGAGAAAGCGTTTACAAGAAAAGTTTGGGGATGCAGGACGGGGCATGATGTTCCCTTTATCCACAGGAAAAACTTATTCTTCCTTACAATATAAATCTGAGCATTACGGACCCTGGGCTTGTTCACGTAGTATTGAAGCATACCCTAAATTTCCTCTTGGAGTTTCAGGAGCTACTTGTAAAACCCAATTACCAGGCTCTTCTTTTACACTTTCGTTTTATAAGCCTGTTCCTTTTCATTATACCCAGCTTAAAGTATTTTGCAAAAAGTCAAGAGAGATGTTTGATTTTAGCATCATAGTAGGAACTCACACTCAAATCGTAAAAATCATGGAAACTGACACTACTTTGCCCTACATTCTACTGAAAATTCCCCCAATTTCTAAGTCAATTACTTTAAAAGTTATCAAAAATCGCCCTGAACAAAAAGATTTTGAGTTCTATGGAATGAGTTTAGAAAGTGAAAACCCGGGAGTAGTGGTTCATACTTGTGGAATTGGAGGTGCACAGATGTCTGCTCCTTTGTATCAAAAAAAATTCACGGAACAATTGCCCGAATTAGAACCAGATTTAGTTATTTTAGATTACGGAGGTAATGATTTTTACTATTTTAATACAATACGCCCTGATTTAGAAAGCGATATCCTGAAAATAATCGAACAGATACGCATGGTATGCCCTAAAACCTCTATTCTACTGACTTCTACGCAAGATCTGATGAAACGTGGGGTCAGCGTTAGTGCAGGAAAAAAATATAGAGATTTGATTCAAAAAATTGCCAAAGAGCAGGATTGTGCTTTTTATGATTGGTATTATATTTCAGGAGGACCTGGGGCTATGGCTAATTGGGTGAAAACAGGTTTAGCCCAGCCTGATTATGTCCATTTATTTATTGGAGGTTATCAAATCAAAGGGGAAATGTTTTATGAAGCCTTAGTACGTACTGCAGAAGCCTATCATAATGCCTATGATTCGCTCGTTACCTCTCTTGATGGTTATAAATATATTCAAACCTCTTATAATCCTATTACCTCAACTACTCCTGTTCATAAACGAACGATTTATCATACCGTAAAATCTGGGGAGACGTTAAGTCATATTGCAGTGAAATACAAAGTAACTATCAAAAATATAATGACATGGAATAACCTGAAATCAACGTTAATTAGAACGGGGCAGAAGCTAGTCATTTATAAGTAGTAATAAAAGGATTTTGTTATTTGCAATTATAGTAATAATAAAACTTAAAATATTTGCAACTTTTCTATATGAGTTTTAGTTTTCTACTAAAATATTTTATGACAAAAAACGAATTTTTAAAAGGCTTGCTTATATCTTTTTTACCGATATACTTGTGTGCACAATCATGGGAACTGAATCTTCCTCAGAATCCTAATTTTTTTGATTACGAACAAGCATTTTTGAATTATTGGCAAAATAAAACACCAGAGAAAGGAAAAGGATATAAGCCTTATTTGAGATGGTTAGAATTTTGGAGACCTCGCGTGGGTAAGAGTGGTGAATTTCCAGATCCTAAAATATTTTGGCAAGAAGCTATGTACGCAAAGCAAGTAAGCCCTTTAACCACTTCAGGGAATTGGTCAATCATCGGACCGAATGCAGTTCCTAATAACGGCGGTGCAGGAAGAATAAACTGCGTTGTCTTTCATCCAACACAAACTAATACGCTTTGGGTGGGAACTCCCTCTGGTGGTTTATGGAAATCTACTAATGGTGGTACTACTTGGACTTCCAACACAGACCAATTGCCCGTGTTAGGGGTTACTGATTTAGCTATCGATGCCAATAACCCTAATATTATGTACATGGCAACAGGTGATGGTTATGCTAATGTTACTTATTCTATCGGTATTTTAAAATCTACAGATGGCGGAAATACTTGGAATACAACAGGTTTATCTTGGAATATAACGCAGGGAAGAGTTATTAGAAGAGTAGTCATCAAACCGGATAATCCTAACATTATTATAGTAGCTTCCAATGCGGGGTTATTCAGAACTACAAATGCAGGAACCAATTGGACACAAGTTCAAACGGGTAATTTCTATGATTTAGAATGGAAACCGGGTAATCCTAATGTCATTTATGCGGCTAAATATAATGGGGTGATGCGTTCAACGGATGGTGGTGCTACCTGGTCAAATATCAATTCAGGTTTTACTACAAGTGGTGGCAGAGTCCAGATTGCCGTAACTCCTGCAGACTCTGAATACATTTATGCGGTGGTGGCTGACCCCAATACTGATGGGTTAAAAGGAGTTTATAGAAGTACAAATGGAGGTAATTCATGGAGTTTGCGTGCAAATTCTCCTAATATTTTAGGGTATCAATCTAATGGTTCCGACAATGGTGGGCAGGCTTGGTATGATTTAGCTATCGATGCTTCTCCTACCAATAAGAATGAAATTGTTGTAGGAGGAATCAATATCTGGCGTTCTACAAATGGCGGTGCAAATTGGTCTATTATTGCTCATTGGCAAAGTTCAGGTGCTCCTTATGTCCATGCAGATATCCACTGCTTAAAATATACTTCCTCAACCACGATTTATGCTACGCATGATGGAGGTATCTCTAAAACTACTAATTCAGGTTCTGCATGGGTTGACATAAGTGCTAATTTGGCTATCCATCAAATTTACAGAACCAGTGGCTCTGCTACTAATAGTGAAAGACATCTTATGGGTACTCAAGACAATGGCTCTACTTTATTAGATAACTTTTCAGGAGTACTAAGCCGTGTTCTTGGAGGTGATGGTATGGAATGTATTATAGACCCCGTTACGCAATCGGTTTTGTTTGCTTCTACCTATTACGGCGATATTTATAGAACATTAGGCTCCGGATGGATACAAGTAGCGGGGCAAGGGGTCAATGGAATTACCGAATCAGGCGCATGGGTAACTCCTTATCAACTTAATCCGCAAAATCGTTACGGGCTTTTTGTAGGTTATAAAAATATTTGGAAGTCGACTAATCGTGGTAATTCATGGACCAAAATCTCTAACCTAACTGGCGGCGCTAATATCATTGCTTTAGCTGTTGCCCCCTCTGATTCTAATACGATTTATTTTGCCACTGCTTCAAATGTCTACAAAACAACTAACGGCGGTTCCTCATGGACTAATATCTCTACAGGGCTCCCCCTTTCTACTCTCAACCCTACTTATATAACCGTAAAAAATACTGACCCTAATACTGTTTATATTACTTTTTCAGGTTATACTAACGGTAGTAAAATTTATCGCTCTACTAATGGTGGTTCTTCTTGGACCAACATCTCTGCTGGGCTTCCCAACTTACCTGCTAATTGTGTAGTTTACCAAAACGGCTCTAATGATAGAATTTATGTAGGTACTGACGTGGGCGTTTATGTTCGGGATAATGCCATGTCTGCATTTCAAGCCTTTTTCAATGGTTTACCAAACGTGATTGTTAATGAATTAGAAATTCACTATGCTTCAGGAAAAATTCGTGCCGCTACTTATGGACGAGGATTATGGGAATCCGATTTATATTCCACCTGTACGCCTCCTACGGCTCCTACTGTTACGGCTAATCCTGTGACGATTTGTGGTTCTGGAACTAGTACTTTAACGGCTTCGGGAAGCGTGACGGGGGCATCGTATAGATGGTATACGGTAGCAACTGGGGGGACTCCTGTAAGTTCTAGTGCTTCGTATACTACTCCCAATCTTACCTCAACGACGACATATTACGTAGAAGCGATAGCGAATGGATGTACTTCAACGAGGACATCGGTAACGGTAACGGTGAATACTATAACCCAACCAACAATCATAGTAAACGGAAATATTTTGACCTCTACGCCTGCAGATACTTATCAGTGGTATTGGAATGGAAATCCAATTTCAGGAGCCACTAATCAAACTTACACGGTTACTCAATCTGGAGATTATACAGTAGTAGTTACGAAAAATGGTTGCTCTGCAACTTCTAATGTAGTAACTATTAACATCACTTCCGCAGAAAAATTTGGGTTTGAAAGTTTGATTTTATACCCCAATCCTACTTCTTACAGGTTGAATGTAAAAGGTATATTGAAAAATAACGAACCTTTAAAGATTAGTATCCTAAATTCACTAGGACAAAAAGTGATGGATATACCTTATACTGTGGAAGGATATTCGTTAGATATTAGTATAGATGTCAGCCAATTACCTAAGGGAAATTATTATCTGGAATGGGAACAAAGGGATAAACGGTATATTATTCAATGGGTGTTAGAGTAGATTTTTAAAGAAAGCGATTGCTTTTTTTGTATTTTCGCAGAATGAAATGTTATTACTTTCTGCTAACAATTTGTTTAATATTTTGCCAAAAACTTATTGCTCAAATCAGTATAAGGGATTCTTGTGCTACCTTAGGTTATTTACATTTTGGTGTGGGTATAGGTAATCCAGCGGGAAATTGGAGTAAAAAATATGGGCTTTTGCCGCAAGTGGATTTAGAGTTAGGCTTAAAAACAAAAAAAAATTGGACTTTCACTTCAACTTTTGGTTTCATTTATTCCGATAAAGTGAAAATAAGGTCTCAATTGTTTCAGGATATTGATACATTTGATGGTTTGTTGATTGATACTAACGGGGAATTAGTTTTTCCAGATGTTACGGCGCAGGGTTGGGCTGGAGCTTTAAGGATTGGTAAGACTTTTTCAAATCTTTTATGGAATGACCCTAATCCCAATTCAGGTTTATTTCTTGAAATAGGTTATAAATGTATTCGGCATAAATTAAATATTCAAGTTCCTTTAACTTTGCTTATCATGCGAAATAATTACTTGAAAGGTTATGACCGATTAACTTTTTCGCAGGGCGTTGATTTCTTGTTAGGGTATCGTTTTTTTAATAATAAAAGATACCTTAATTTTATAGCTTTTATTGAATGGAATTTATTGTTTTCTAAAAATTTAAGGGGATATAATTATGATTTACGTTCTTATGATAATACTACGATGCTAGACATCCTTTCTAGTATTAAAATTATGTGGTGTTTACCTTTGTATCAGCGAGCTCCTGAGAAGTTTTATTATTTTTAAAACCTATGAAATACTGGATGTTCTTTTTGGGGATAAGTTTTTGTTCAGTAGGTGTTTTAGCACAAAGCCCTATGCAATACAATACTCAAATCAAGAAACATGCTAAAAAGCCCCGAATAGTCTATGAATTAAATACTTACGATATCTCATTATTAGTTGGGGGTAGTTTTTTATTTTCATATGGTAATAATCTTGTAAGGAAAAAAACGCCCTTGCAAGCGCAAGATTTATATCTTTTAAATAAAAATTCTATTAACTGTATAGACCGTTTTGCTACGAATTTTTGGTCACCAAGCATATCAAAAGTATCAGATTTAACTTTTTTAGGAGGATTACTCAGTACACCTTCTCTATTTATGGATTCTAAAATTCGCAAAGAGTGGTTTACGATAGGTTTTATGTACTTAGAGGCTTCCGTTTGGAGTTTTAGCCTTACTCAAACTACCAAAGGATTATCCCATAGATTAAGACCTTTTATTTATAATCCTTCTGCTCCACTTGACCAAAAGTTACAAACTGACGCAAAAAATTCTTTTTTTTCGGGGCATACAGCTCTAACCGCTACTTATTCTTTTTTGACTTACAAGATTTATTCCGATTTTTATCCTAAATCTGGCTTAAAACCTTATTTGCTTGCCGGTGCTATTTCTTTACCTCTACTGACTGCTACGGGTAGAGTATTATCTGGGAAACATTATTTATCTGATGTTCTAACGGGTTATGCGGTGGGGGCGTTAGTGGGTTATGGGTTACCTTTCCTGCATAGAAAAAAAGATAAATCACAATCTCCTTCTTCCTCAATCAGAATTTTGATTATTCCATTTTAGTGTATAAATTTGTCTTTTATGAAAAAAGTAATTTGGGTTGTTGGGATATTATTTATCAGTTGTACTACGAATAAAAAAGAAAAACCTTTTCCTGAAAGGTTATCAGAATGGAATTTCTTTAAGGATATCAGGAATTTAGTTCCGAGAGAAAAGGTTATTCCCTATGATTTGAACACTCCTTTATTTACAGATTATGCGGAGAAAGCTCGCTTTATTTATGTGCCTCATGGAAAAATCGTATATAATGATACTTCGTATTTTGAATTTCCTGATAACTCTGTAATTATTAAGAATTTCTTTTATTATGAAGATGTACGGAAGCCATCTTTAGGGAAAAAAATCATTGAAACAAGATTATTATGGAAAAAAAATGGTACGTGGATACCACTTACTTATCAATGGAATAGCCAACAGACAGATGCTGAAATTCTTTATGCAGGAAATTACGTTCCTGTGGAATGGGTAGATGCGGAAGGAAATTTTCAAAAAATTGAGTACCGAATTCCCAATCTCAATCAATGTAAAAGTTGTCATGAAAATCAAGGAGTTATACAACCTATTGGCATAAAAGCTAAGCATCTTAATAAAGAATATGAATATGAACACAATAAAGAAAATCAACTAATTTATTGGGTAAAGCAAAATATTTTAGGGGGGCTACCTGATTTCAAGGTTATTCCTAAATTAGCGAATTATTTGGATAAGACCCAGAGTGTGGATGGGCGAGCCAGGGCTTGGTTAGATATAAATTGTGCGCATTGTCATAATCCAAAAGGTCCAGCTTCCACTTCGGGATTATACCTTCAGAGTGAAGAAAAAGATTATGTGCATCTTGGTGTGATGAAAAGCCCTGTTGCGGCTGGCAAAGGAACAGGGGGGCGTTCTTTTGATATTGTTCCAGGGAAACCTCATGAATCTATTTTATATTATCGTTTACAGACGAATGAACCCGGAGAAATGATGCCTGAATTAGGGCGAACGATTGTACACAAAGAAGGATTAAATTTAATTCATGATTGGATAATTAGTTTAGAAGCATATAAAAAGTAGATTATTCATTGAGTGGTTTTTGTTTTTGGAAGATTCCTTTCATTTGTTCTCTTTGCAACTGAATAAAATCTAATTGGGATTCTAATTGTTGTTCAAAACGCGGTAAAGCATAAAAAGGGACTGCAAGAGGAATTTTTTCTATTATGCCATTTTGGGTTGTAATAAAAGTGAATATACTTATAGGATAATCAAATTTTACATAGTAATCGTTGATTTGTTCCCATAATAATTTATTTTCAATAAAACGAAAATGTTCCCAACTCCATTTTGTAATGATAATACCACTTGTTGTGATAAATTGAGTAAAATAATTTTGTAGAGCCAAGTACGTTAAAGTGATACTAAACATCATGATGATGCAATTGAAACCTAGTAAATGCATTTTTTCAGCTGGATATTCAAAAATCTTAATACCTTCAATTCTTCCAAAATAAGTAGCAAAGAAAAAAGCCGCTAAGATGAAAAAAGTTAAGTTCAACGAGAAACTGATAATTGTGGGTATTACTAAAATAGGCTTTCGCCACGATAGTATTACATTTTTATGTTTTTTTTGGTATATAAAAGACAATAGGTACAGCAAAGGAGCAATTCCTAATCCATATATCATTATTATTTTGTTTAAAATTTGTACCATATCCCGTTAGAATGAAAGTTTATTATAATAACATATAGAACTTAACACGCAAATATACAAAATGTTTACCATTTATTACAAAATTTTTTAAAAATAAGTATAATTCAGTAGTATAACTAAAAAATTTGAAATTAGTAGTTTTTTTGGAGGATTTTGCCAAGGTTGATTCGTAAAGAGAAGATATGAGAATAGAGATTTTGTTTAAGGTTACCTATGTTAGAGAGTGCATAATCTACTTGAGCGAGATTTAGGATATTGAAACCTATGCCGGCAGTGGGGTAAACCGAAATTACTTTTTTATTATTTAAGTTAGTAAGTTTTTGGTAATTCATTAAGCCAGCTCGTAGAAAGACGATATTTTTAAAAACACCTTCTATACCGAGGTGAGGGTCAAAACTTATGCGGCTGATATTAGCGAGTACATTTCTTTTACCATCGAAGTTGGTTTGAAAATCGAGGGCGAGGGTTGCGGCGAATTGTTCTTTATTGCCGATAATGTAACCTGCGCCGAAGTTCAAAGATGGTAAAGTAAGTTCAATAGAGTTTTGAGGGATTTCATTACCTGTTTGAGCGAAGGTATTTTCAAAAAGTTCAGTATTGAAAGTCCATGCATTGAAGGTGGAAGTTACGTCGCGAATGACCACGCCGGCATGAAAACGTTCATTAGTATATCTTACACCTAAATCAAGCCCGAATCCCCATGCGGTTGCAAAATCTCCGATTTGGCGGTGTATAATTTTGAGATTGGCACCGAGAGATAGTTGGTCTTTAAATTTTTGGGCATAAGTTAGAAGTAATGCCATATCCGCAACAGAGAAGGAGGTAATTTTATCGTAATTGAAAGCATTACCATCTTTAAAGTTTAGGGTATTGGGGATATCATCAATACCAAAACGCAAGAAGGAAGCACCAAAGTAACGCTCATCTTGTAAAGGCATTGCATAAGCTCCGTAATCATATTTAGCGATTCCTGCAAAGTATTCATTGTGCATGAGTGCTAACTGAGGCTCTTCTATAAAAGCAATTCCGGCAGGATTCCAATATCCCGAAGTAACATCACTGACAATTCCTATGCGAGTATTTCCCATACCCGCCGCATCTGCTCCCACTCCTAACTTCAAAAATTCATTAGAATATTTGGGCGCTGAGGTTTGACTGATTATTCTTGTGAAACTAAACAAGAATAAAAAAAGAAAAATGTACTTTGTCATGTTTATAGAACGTTTCTAAAACGTAGATTGTTACCACAAAATTAAGATTTTTTTCAGTTGACAAAAATTTAAATATCACTAAAAACCTTAAAAAAGATTATTTTACAATTTCATAAATTTTAAGATTGTATCCAAGTTTGCTATAAAATCTATTAAATTGATTTTCAAATATTTCTTTCGATTTTTTTAAAGCAGTGTCATTATTTTCATAAGCTTTCTTTTTTTGCTCGTAAAATAATTTTTCTAAATCATCGAATTGATGATCATTTTCAAAGACTAACCATCCTTTTTCAGAGAAAGTTTTTTTTTCGTTCCATAGTAATTCAAAATTCAGAAGTTTGGGCTTGGGCAGATTAAAGATAAGTGTATCGTTTTCAATTACTAATGAAAAATTGGTACTATCCAAATCGTATCCATAAGTTGCACTAATTGGGATTTGGAGGTATAAATTTTTTACATAAAAAAAGTTAGCTAATTTGCTGATGAGTAAGTTAAAACCTTCATTTGGATTAGATTGATTAGACCAGTGGAGTTCTTCTATTCGGTTAATTTTGTAAGTAGAAATTTTGGCAATAGGCTTAATGGAATGAATAATTTGAGAATGTTCTTCATTTTTTGGGGGCAAGAAATAAGTTGCTAATTGTTTCCCCAAAAAGAAACCTATGAAAATAGTTAAGAACCAAGCTCCAGCGATTAATAAAATTTTAGTGTATTTTTTTTGCATTGTAAATGCTAAATTAAATAAAAACTATTTAGAAATAAAAAAATAGTATTTTTGTCGGTCATGGAAAGAATTTTCGGAATTATTGGAATAATAGTTTTTTTAGGAATAGCTTTTGTTATGTCCAATAATCGCAAGGCAATAAATTATCGGCTTGTGGGTGTGGGATTATTATTACAAGTTGCGATGGCTTTATTCATTTTAAAGACAGGAATTGGAAAAATATTTTTTAGTTGGGTGGCTAGTTTTATAAGCAAGATTTTAGATTTTTCGGAGGAAGGAGCCAAATTTGTATTTGGAGTTTTGGTGAATAAAGAGGTGCTTGGTCAGGCGTTGGGTTCTAGTAATTCGTTTATCTTTTTTTTTAAGATAATACCGACTATCATTTTTGTATCGGTATTAGTGAATATGGCATATCATTTAGGGATTATGCAGCGTGTAGTTTCTTTTTTTGCGTGGATAGTCAATAAATTGATGGGAGCAAGTGGTAGTGAAGCATTATCGAATGTAGGGAGTATATTTGTGGGTCAAGTTGAGGCTCAGATTATGATAAAGCCTTACGTTCAGGATATGACACGCTCGGAGTTATTAGCTTCGATGTCGGGGAGTATGGCTTGTATAGCGGGGGGTGTAATGGCGGTGTATATCAGTATGGGTGTACCTGCTCAATATTTGTTAGCGGCTAGTTTAATGGCGGCTCCGGGTGCTTTAGTCATAGCGAAGATAGTTTATCCTGAAACGGAGGAATCCCAAACCAAAGGTTCAGTTTTGTTAGAAATAAAAAAAAATCATGCTAATTTAATGGATGCTATTTCGCATGGTGCGTCTGATGGTTTGAAAATTTCTTTAAATGTGATAGCCATGCTATTAGGTTTTATTGCACTCATTGCGATGGTAGATGCAGGGCTTAGTATAATGGGCAATTTAATTGGGTATAACTTGAACTTGTCTGTGATTTTAGGGACACTCTTTGCAGGATTTGCTTATGTCATGGGGGTTCCTATTCAGGATATACAGGTAGTAGGAGCTTTAATGGGTAAAAAGATGGTAATCAATGAGTTTGTGGCATATTCAGAGTTAGTTCCTATTATGAAAAAACTACATCCTAAATCTTTAATTATAGTCAGTTTTGCATTATGTGGTTTTGCGAATTTTAGTTCTATTGCTATACAAGTTGGGGGGATAGGCGAGATAGCCCCTTCTCGTAGAGCGGATTTAGCCGCATTAGGATTTAAAGCGATGATTTGCGGTACTTTAGCTTCATACATGTCTGCGACTATTGCAGGCATATTATCTTGAAATTTCAGAATATGCAATATTGGTTAGTAAAAAGTGAGCCAGAGGCTTATAGTTGGTTAGATTTATTAAGAGAAGGGAAGGCGGTATGGGACGGTGTCCGTAATTATCAAGCTCGTAATTATCTTCAAAAAATGCAAAATGGAGATAAGGTATTGTTTTATCATTCGGTTTCTGAGAGAAGCGTAGTAGGAGTAGCGGTGGTTGTACGAACAGCATTTCCCGATCCGACCACTAATGATAATCGTTGGGTAGCAGTAGAATTAGTCCCTGAAAAATCATTTGTTAGACCTGTTCCATTAGAATGGATAAAAAAACAGCCCATTTTGCAAAATATTCCTCTAATAAGGCAATCTCGCTTATCGGTTATGCCCTTGTCTGAAGAAGAATATTTTTGTATATTTAACGAAGGAAATTAGTGAGTAAAGTTTTCGAGAACTTTGTCAATCCATTCTTCTTCAAATCCTTTTTGGTATAGGTATCGGCGTGTTTTTAATACTTTTTGGGGGTCATTTTGCAAGGATTGTAATTTTTGTGAGGCTAACTTATAAAGCGTATCAAAGTATTCATCTTTTTGAATTTCATCAAGACCAACTTGAATGATATGATTATCAAAATTTTGATTTTGAAGCTTGAAGGCTATTTTGGTTTTCCCCCAGTGGCAGTTTCTAAATTTCCCTCTAACGAAAGATTTTACATAACGTTCATCATTTAAAAAGTGATTTTCTTTTAATTCGTTGATAATACTTTCTATTTCTTCTTGGGTTAAAGAAAAGGCTTGTAGTTTTTGTTTTACTTCATGGGTGGAGCGTTCTTGGTAAGCACAAAATTGAAAAATTTTTTTTCGTATAGTTTTAAAATCTAGTTTTTTCATCGAAATATTGACATACAAAAATACTAATAATCAGATAAATATAGATGTTAGAATTAAAAAATCATTAAAAAATATTTAAATTTTTTGGTATCGATTAAAAAACTAAATTTTTTTGTAACTTTTTTATATTGATCAACGTATAAACAATTTGTAAGGTTAAGAGATGAGACAACTTAAAATTAGCAAGCAAATCACAAACAGGGAGTCACAATCATTAGACAAGTACTTGCAAGAGATTGGTAGAGTGGAGTTATTATCTCCTGATGAAGAGGTAGAATTAGCACAGCGAATACGTGAAGGCGACCAACAGGCTTTGGAGAAATTAACCAAAGCAAACTTGCGGTTTGTGGTTTCTGTTGCGAAGCAGTATCAAAATCAAGGGTTATCTTTAGGGGATTTAATCAATGAAGGTAATTTAGGGTTAATCAAAGCGGCAAAACGATTTGATGAGACTAGGGGATTTAAGTTTATTTCATATGCAGTTTGGTGGATTAGACAATCTATTTTGCAGGCATTAGCAGAACAAAGTAGGATTGTTAGACTACCATTAAATAGGGTTGGAGCGTTAAACAAAATAAGTAAAGCGTTTTCTAAATTAGAACAAGAATTTGAAAGGGAGCCAGCACCGCATGAAATAGCGGAGATTTTAGATGGTATGACCGCGGCTGAAGTTGCTGATACCTTAAAAATATCAGGTCGTCATATTTCTATGGATGCACCTTTTGTTCAAGGAGAAGAAAATCGATTGTTAGATGTTTTAGAAAACGAAGATGAACCACGCCCCGATCAAGGTCTTATGAATGAGAGTTTGTCTCGTGAAGTGGAACGTGCTTTAAGTACATTAACTCCCCGAGAAGCAGAAGTTCTACGATTGTATTTTGGTATAGGAGTAGAACATGCTCTTACACTTGAAGAAATTGGTGAAAAATTTGAGCTTACTCGAGAAAGGGTAAGACAAATCAAAGAAAAAGCTATTCGAAGATTACGTTCTACTTCTAGAAGTAAAAGTTTAAAATATTATTTGGGTTAGTTTTACTTTTATACTATTTTTTATTTCAAACATAACGGGAAGCCCAAATAGCCTTTTAGGTCTTTCCGTTTTTAATATTTTTTTTGATTTTCTAATTTGGTTTTCTATTTTTGCAACGGAATAATATTCTTATGCCAAAAAAAATTATCGTTTGTGTTGATGACGAAAAAGTGATACTTACCAGCTTAATAAGCCAATTGAATAATACTTTTGGGAGCCAGTACATTTATGAAGGCTTTTCAAGCGCTGAGGAAGCATGGGAATATATTGATGAAGTATATTCGGAGGGTCTTACTGTGGATTTAATTATTTGTGATTGGTTAATGCCGAGAGTAAAAGGGGATGAGTTCCTGATACGTGTTCATAAACGATTTCCAGAAGTGAAAAAAATTATGCTTTCAGGGCAAGCAGATATTGACAGTGTAGAAAAAGCTAAGCAGGAAGCTAATTTACTAAAATTTATTTCAAAACCATGGGATAAAGATGAATTAATGTCGGAAGTATCCAAAGCATTATCATAGTTTTTATGCCTAAAAAAATTATTCTCTGTGTAGACGATGAAAAGATGGTTTTAGATGCTTTGGTATCTCAACTGCAAAAAGTTTTTTTTTCGAATTATCATATAGAAATTGCGGAGTCGGCATTTGATGCTTGGGATATCATTCATGAATCAGAAGAAACGAATGTACCTATTGCGTTGATCATCAGTGACTGGCTCATGCCCATTGAAAAAGGTGATGAATTTTTAATTGCAGTATCCAAACAATATCCTCATCTACCGCTGATTATGCTATCTGGTCACGTTGATGATATAAGTCTACAAAAAACTAAAAATTATTCTAATCTAAAAGCCTTTATTCGTAAACCCTGGGATAAAACTGAACTCATAGAAAATATCCGTAAATTCGCTTTATGATAAGGCTATGTTTGTTAGGCTCAACAGGCTCTATTGGAACGCAAACCTTGCAAGTTGCTCGTGAATACTCCGATAAAATACAGATTGTTGCGCTCACGGCTCAAAAAAATGCAGATCTATTAGTCCAGCAAGCTCTAGAATTCAGCCCTCTATACGTCGTTATTGTAGATGAATCATATTATCCCAAAGTCAAGGAGGCTTTACAACATACAGAAATACAAGTTCTGACTGGGAAGAAGGCGTTAAACGAGGTAGTACAATTAGCGCAAGTTACGCATGTTCTAACGGCTTTGGTAGGTTTTGCAGGTTTAGAACCTACTATCCATGCCATTCAAAATAAAAAAACGATTGCGCTTGCTAATAAAGAAACATTAGTAGTTGCAGGGCAACTGATTAATCAATTACTCATCCAGAATAACGTAAAAATATTACCTGTTGATTCAGAACATTCTGCTATTTTTCAGTGTTTAGTAGGAGAAAATAAGCAAGAAATACATAAAATTTACCTTACGGCATCTGGAGGTCCTTTTAGGAACTATAGTTATGAGCAATTACAAAAGGTAGTTCCTGCACAAGCACTAAAACATCCTAATTGGTCTATGGGGAGTAAAATTACTATTGATTCCGCTACCTTAATGAACAAAGGGCTTGAAGTTATTGAAGCGAAATGGCTATTCCAATTAAAAAATGAACAAATAGACGTGGTTGTACATCCTCAATCTATTGTACATTCTATGGTGGAATTTCAGGATGGAAGTATTAAAGCCCAATTAGGTCTGCCTGACATGAAATTACCTATACAATATGCTTTATCTTACCCTGCCCGCTGGACAAGTCATCAGTATAAAAAATGGGATTTTTCTATTCACTCTCAATTAACTTTTGAGCTTCCTAATTTACAGTTATTTCCTTGTTTAGATTTAGCTTTTCAGACCTTAAAAAAAGGTGGGAATTCTCCTTGTGTTCTTAACGCGGCTAATGAAATAGCCGTAGATTGTTTCCTTAAAAATCAAATACCCTTCCTAAAAATCCCTCAAACCATTGAAAAAGTACTACAAAAAGTAGATTTCATCCATGACCCTACCCTCCAAGATTTATTTGATACTGATAAGCTCGCAAGAAAATTAGCGTTGGAGTATGTTTAAATTATGGAATTATTGGATGCTTTAAATGGGAATTTGGTCACTCACAAAAAAGTACCCCGAAGTCAGATTTACGGTGATGGTATCTTTGAAACTATTGCAGTTTATAATCATCAGATTTTATGGTTTTCTAAACATTATCAACGCTTTATGCGAGGTGTAAGAATCCTTAAATATGAACTTCCCGAAGGTTTCTCTGAGAATGCTTTAAAATCTCAAATTCAAGATTTAATTCAATTAAATCAGGTTCCGTTTGGTAGGGTACGCATACTATGCACCCGTAAAGATGGCGGATTATATTATCCCACCGATAATCAGGTCAATATTTTAATTCAAACTTTACCTGCAAAAGAAGTATATGCTTGGAAAAAAGAAGGTATTAAAGTAGGTATTTACCGTGCCATTTTGTTGTACCCCAGCATTTTAAAACAGTTCAAGAATTGCAACGCTTTACCTTACGTGTTAGCGGCACAAGAAGCCATAGCTTTCAATTTAGATGATAATGTCTTACTGTCTTATCAAAATGAAATTGCGGAATTAAGTTCTTCTAATCTTTTTTTTGTAAAAAATCACCAATTATATACCCCCGATTTACAAACAGGTTGTTTACAGGGAATTATGCGTGAAAATATTATGGAATTAGCTCAAAAATTATACATTCCTCTCAAAAAGGAGTCTATAACAGTTGAACAACTTTATGAAGTAACAGAACTCTTTGCAACAAATGCTATCCATGGAATTGTACCTATTCGTTTTGTACAAGGAATCTCTAAAACTTTTTCAACTGCCCATAATGAAATTACGCGTCTGCTCTATGAAGAGCTTAGGAAATTTATTCAATAATGTTAGAGTTAAATAAAGCCATACTGTATTGTAAAAATTTCGATGTTTTGAGGGAGATAAAAAGTTTATTTTTCTATTCAGACTAGGAAGATTGCAGTTGAATAAAAGAAATAGACGATTGAGTAAAAATCCTTACGTAAATTTAAGATTAGGAGAGAAAATAATATAAATTTGTAGTCAAAGAGCAAGGGTCGGGGTTGATTCGCCTAAGGGCTTGAGTCCCCCGGCTTTTTATTTTATAAATTTTTTGAGTAGGTAACTCTATTGGAATATCAAAATTCCATAATTTTGTGAAATAAATTTATGAGCGTAGTAATTAGATATTTATTAGTAGGGATTTTCGTTAATAGCATTAGTTTATGTAGTTGCAACGAGTCATCAGGTAATGGTCAACAATTACTATTAAAGAAAGGAGTACCATTTGAAATAGAAGTAGAAATTATAAATCCGCAGGAAGATACGATTAGAGTATTTGATTTTTTTGGGCCTGATTTAATAGAATTGGTAAAGGCTCCGATGCAAAGGAGTGATAAAGTGGCTACTGCAACAATTAAAGGATTTGTTCCTGTTGAAGGGATTTATTATTTAGGATATGGACCACAAAAAGGAAAAATGATTGTTTTAGGAGAGTCGGGAAAAATCAAGATACAAGGAGAAGCCCCTTTTTTACAACAAACGCTGAAAGCGCAGTCCAAATTAAATGAGTTGTATGATGCATTGATGTCTGAAACGATGGATTATCAAAACAAAATTCAACAAGCAGGAGCAAAGTATAATCAAAATCAATCGGATGTACAAGCCAAAAAAACATTTGACTCTTTACTTGTGGGTCAGTATAAAAATTTTGAAAAATATTTTAATCAGAATAATGTAATAGGCAAGTTAGCTAAGTTAATGGCTTACAAGCCTTATAAAATGGATCCTGCACATTCAAAATATAAAGATGAAATTGAGTATTTTGTTAAAGAATTTATAAGCTCCGAAATAATAAACGATACCAATTATGCGTATATACCGCAGTTTTTTGATAAAATGGCATATTATGGGCAAACGATAACGGGTTTATTTTCTGCTGACAGTGCAATAAATAAACTTAATCAATTGACTGTGTCAAAAAATTTAACGAAACATAAAGGCTTAATTTATTTTGCGTGGATACAGGCTACGCAACAAAGAAACCCCGATTTATTTTTAGAGGTTTGTGAGCGATATATTAAAGATTTTCCGGTAGGTCATAAAAGCGAATTAATTAAAACGATAGTCAATCAAAATTCAGCATTAAAGAAGGGAGCTGTTGCGCCCGAATTAGCCTTTACGAATCCTGAGGGTAAAGTTGTAAAACTTTCTGATCTTAGGGGGAAAGTAGTATTAATTGATTTTTGGGCTTCTTGGTGCGGTCCTTGTAGGAAAGAAAATCCTAATGTGGTAGCGATGTATAATCGCTTGAAAGATAAAGGCTTTGAGATTTATAGTTTCAGTTTAGATACAGATAAACAAAAATGGGTAGATGCTATTCAGAAAGATGGTTTGATATGGAAGAGCCATTCCTCCGAACTGAAAGGATGGCAATCTTCTGTATGTCAGACTTACCAATTTAATTCTATACCTCATACTGTTCTATTGGATAGACAAGGGCGGATTGTAGCAAAAGGATTACGGGGCAAAGCTTTAGAAGAAAAAATAGAAGAGCTTTTAAATCAAAAATAAATGAATGATATTCAATGGGATATAATAGATAAGTTGTATTTTGTTGAGCCGTATCAAACATTACTAAATGAAGTTGCGGTCCCTGAAAATATTTTAAGAAATGAACTTAAAGCGTTAATTCATAAGGGTTGGGTGCAGATTATGAAATTTGATGAAAATATACAAGATTATATACCTACGCCTTTCTTAAATACAGATGATTTGCAATCTTGTTATTTTTTAGCAACGAAAGAAGGTTTATTAAATCATAACTTAAAATAAGATTTTGACAGCAAGTGATTTAGAATATAAATTATCCCAATTAAAGGTGTTAGTGGTAGGGGATTTAATGTTGGATAAATATCTATTGGGTAGGGTGAATAGGATTTCTCCGGAGGCTCCTGTACCTGTTGTGGAGGTTTATCAAGAGGAAGCACGACTTGGTGGTGCCGCTAATGTTGCACTTAATTTACAAGCACTCGGTGTAACTCCTATCTTGGTGGGTGCTATTGGTGATGACAGTAGTGGAAAAGAGTTCTTGAAAGTTTTAGCTCAAAATAATCTTGATAACCAACAAATTATTTTATCTGAAAATAGAAGAACTACTACGAAATTTCGAGTAATTGGTAATCAGCAACAAATCGTGAGAGTAGATAAGGAAGATACATTTGATTTGTCGAATGATGAAACGCAGTCTATTTTATTTAATATCAAAAAGTTATTACAAAAAGATGATATTCATGCGATTATTTTTGAGGATTATGACAAAGGTGTAATTACCCCTGAGTTAATAGAAAAAATAGTTTTTTTTAGTAACTTTTATAATATACCGACTTTTGTTGACCCTAAATTTAAAAATTTTAAGTATTATGGAGGATGTACAGTATTTAAGCCTAATCTAAGAGAATTAAAAACAGGTTTACAAAATCAATTTCAATGGAATAGTTTAGAAGAATTAAAAGATATTGCATTTGCAATAAGAGATTATTTAGGAAATGCTTATTTAGTTTTGACACTGAGTGAAAATGGGATTTTATGTGTAGGGAACGAGATAAGGCACTATCCAGCTTACTACAGACAAATAGCAGATGTATCGGGGGCAGGTGATACAGTCATTAGCGTACTTACTGCTTGTATGACAGCAGGATTAGATTTTTATACGGCTTGCCAACTAGCAAATTTAGCAGGGGGCTTGGTATGTGAAAAAATTGGCGTAGTACCTATTGATAAAAAAGAATGGTTTCAAGAAGCTATTCAAAAAAAAATATTGCATGAAAATTAGTTTTAAATAAAATTTTTGTGTAACTTTGCAAACAATTTAAAATAGTTTATATGAATTTAGAAGAAATCACAAATTATGTAATTGGAAAAGTAGGTAATGACTGTGGCATCGGTGCTGTAGTTAAATTTGCGTTCGAAGATGGTTCTTGCGTATGCGTAGATGCTAAGCAAGTTCCTAATTTAGTGTCTAATAATGATTTAGATGCTGATTGTACGGTGAGAATTAGTAAAGAGGATTTTAAAGCTATCACTGAGGGTTCGTTAAGTCCTATGACCGCTGTGATGTTTGGTAAAATTAAAATTGAGGGAAACATGGGTATTGCAATGCAAATTCAGAAAATTTTATAATTTTTACGTACGTATCATTTTTTTTCATATTTTCGCATCACCAAAATAGTAAGTATGATTATCATAGACGTTAAAGAATGTGATTCTTTAGATAAAGCGCTAAAACGCTACAAAAAAAAATTTGAAAGAATTGGAATTTTAAAAGAAGTAAGAAGACGTTCTGCTTTCGTTAAGCCTTCGGTTGAAAGAAGAGAAGTAATTAAAAAAGCCATTCGTAGAGAAAAATACTTGAAAAGTATTCAGTAAAAATTTTTCCCATTGAGTTTATTAAGTTAAAATTAAAAGCCGCCTCAAAACGGCGGCTTAATAATTTAAAGCTAATGCTACTATTCTTTTATGAACTTATAAGATTGATAATTACCTTTTTCATCAGTTATTTTTAAGATATATAAGCCTGTTGGTAGTGTATTAATGTGGATTTCTCGGGGTGAATTTTGATTAAGAAGTAACTTTCCTGATAAATCAAAAATCTGAATTAGATATTGATGGTTGGAATTAGTATGAATAAATAATTTATCAGAAGCGGGGTTAGGATAGACGAGATATTCTGTTTGCGTTTGGGTATTTTTTGAAGTGGGGCTTTGAATAATACTTACTACGGTATTGGTTACGATAGCGGGGTTGTAATCAAAATAGATAGAGCAATTATTGGGTATAACAGTACCAGGTGAAAGGTTTAACTGTTGAGCTATTTTAAATTTCACATAACCTTGACTACCAGCGGGGTTAGTGGCAGAGTCAGGAAGCATAATATTAGAGAAATTAAATACCACTTCACGGCTGTTAGTATTTAAATTGACTTGAACATTATGGGATGCATCTATAAACTGAAAGGTATTAATATCAAGATTGTTAGATAAAGTATCACGAATAACGACATTTAAGGCAGGAGCATTTCCAGTATTTTGGAAGTGGAGAGTATAGGTCATGATTTCATTAGCAGGAACGAATCCTTCGGCAGGTTCACCATTGATAGCAACTTCTTTCATATTGGGATCATAGCTGTTTAAGACAGGAGAACAATCCATATCGTAGTTGTTGTTGTAGTTAGCATCATTAGGAATGTCAACCCAAATTTCTGCGCAAAGTGTATCTCCCATGGTTAAAGTGCTATCACCGATAACGCATAGATAGCCCCAAAATTCAGTGTAAGGGCTAAAAAGTAATCCAGAGAAAATTACAGTGTCCCCTACTATATTCATAGGTGCATTGAAACTGTTCCAACTACAACTATTTATCAAATTCACATCGCTAGGAAGTACAATTTTTACAACTGAAGTAAGGGAAGGTCCGCAACCTTTATTTTTCACGCTAAAGTAAACGTAACGATTAAATACAGGGCTGTAGCTATTATTGTGAATACTAACTTCTAAATCGGATTGATTGTTACAAGTAAATTTAAAATCATAATTATTTCCGTTTAAGCCAGTAGGGTTTGCAGAAGAGCCACAAGTAGCAGTTAAAGTAGAAAGATAGTAGTAATCAAAATCCAAATCATAAGGTGAATTAGCTCCAACAAATAAGGTGTAATAACCGTTTTGATTGGTATACGCTAAATCAACCATTGAACCATTTTGGAAGGCTTTTATAAATGCGTACGGAATGCCTTCTCCCATATCATAAGAACAGTTGTTATTAGCATCTACATAAGCGTAACCACTTATTTGTCGGCAGCTATCTAAATAGGTGACACTATTAGTAGGAGCTCCACTTCCATGAACAAAAATAGGAAATGTATCAACACATGGTGAATAAAGAACAGCGTAAGGATAATACGTACCAGGCTGATTGTATTGATAAGGAATAAATTGTGGATAATTAAAGTTATTCGTTTGAATAACCAAAGAGTCCCCATTTCCCCA
>CALLNY010000083.1 GCA_938005475.1 uncultured Bacteroidia bacterium
TGGTCCTGCTGGTCCTGTAAATCTTTGTGATACTGTAGATTATGTTGTAACTTTTACGAACGTAGCTGATGCAAGAGCTTATCTTCCTTACGTGATTGTAAGAAGAAGTAACAATGGCATAATTTATGTTCCTAATTCTGCGGAGATTATGTATCCCGATGGTGGTACATGGGAAACTTTTGTTGAGCCTACTGTATCAGGTCCTAATTATATTTGGAATGTGAGTGATAAATATCCTGCCTTTTCAACGCTTGGTTTAAATGCGGCAGCTGATGCCCCCAATAATACCTTTAAAGTACGCTTTAAGATGGTTACTAATTGTAACTTCGTTTCTGGTTCGATGCTAAGATTTAGAGTAGTAGCAAAAGGGGGATGCGGTACTAATTATAATTATAACTTTAATTCTCCTATCATTACCATCGCTGGAGCTCCCACGAATTATACCACTTCTATTTCTGCGCAAATTGATACCGTGAAAAATTGCGGTGTGCCTATCAATTACAGAATTAAAATTACCAATTTAGGTCCTGGTACAACCAATCCAACAGACCGTTTCCAAATTGATTTACCCGAAGATTTCTTGTATATTGCTAATACTACAACCAATATACACAATGGGTTTACAACAGAGCCTAATATTTCGATGATAGGAACAGAGCAAAGACTATGGTGGGAAATTACGGGCGGCGTGGTACCCGGTGACTCTATAATCTTCAATTTTCAAGTAATGCCTTCTAACTCTCTTACTACGGGAGATTATGCGAATGACCTTCAAACTCAATTGAGAGTAACCTTAACCTGTGGTGTAAGTACTTGTATAATTTCTAATATTAATGGATCATTAACCAAAAATACTTATGTTGATAGACCTAATGGAGTATGGACGGGCTTCATTGATACGGATTGGTTCAATCCTCATAACTGGGCGGATTGCCAACTTCCAACTTGTGCAACTGATGTTACTATCCCCGATGTTACGAATAAACCTATTATTTCCACTGCTCAACAAGCTAACTCTCAAACCCTACTTATCCAATCTAATTCTTCTGTAACCCTTGCTCCTTCCGCAAGAATCAACATTTGTGGTGATTTAGACGTCTCTAATAATGCTAACTTTGTAAGTGGTGCAAATTCTGAAGTCCATTTTACGGGTTCTGTGGACCAAACTATTGATATAGATGGCACTGCTAATTTTGAAAGAATTTACACTGAACAAACCTCTCCCAATAATATTTATATCAATCAAAACTTTAATATTGCTCAATCTTTAACTCTAACACAAGGTGTAATTGTAACAGGCGCTAATGAAGTTTGGGTTCAAAATGGATTAGCAAATTCAGTAAATGCGGGCAATATCAATGCTTACGTTCAGGGTTATTTACGAAGAAATGTTTCAGAAAATGCTATTTATTACTTACCTGTTGGCAATGCCTCCAAAGGATATGAATTAGCAGAAGTAAGATTTACTAATAGAAGTGATGTCATTCAACTATATAGCTACTTCAATAACTGGCCAGGAACACCTTATACGTTAAATCAGCCTGATTGTAATGCAGTTCTTGATGCCCCTGCATTAGATCATGGTTTCTGGACCATCAACGCAACTTTCCTATCTGGTATACCTTCACCTGTTGATTATAATTTGTATCTACACAACAGAAATTATACAAATCCTTATTTAGGCTGGGCTATCATGAAAAAACCAACTGGCTCTCCTGAAACGAATTTCAATATTTTAGATGGAATTTGTACACTTAATCCCACTCCTACCTTAACGAGAAGATTCCAAATGACAGGGTTCTCGGATTTTGCTGTTGCTCAATCTACTACTTTACTTCCAGTAGAATTATTGAATTTATATGCAACACCTCAGTCCAATGCAATCAAAATTCATTGGGCAACTCAAACAGAATCTCATAATGCGGGTTTTGAAGTACAAAAATCTACTGATGGTATAAATTTCAATCCTATTCAATTTGTGGCTGGTGCAGTGAACTCTAATCAATTGAAAGAATATCAACATTTTGATTTTGAAGTAGTACCAAACCAAAAATATTACTATCGTCTCAAACAAGTAGATTTGAATGGAGATTATCGATATTCTAATGTTGTAGAAGCAATGTTAGTACCTGCAAAACCTGTAATTACTGTTTATCCCAATCCTGCAAATGATGTAGTGAATATCGTTTCCAATATGGAATGGCAAGGTAAAGTTTCTGTTCAATTATACAACTTACTTGGCGAATTAGTGAAAGAAGTTCATTTTGTTAATCAAACTGTCCAATTCTCCATTCAAGATATTCCTGCTGGTCAATATTTAATGAGAATTGAGTCAGGCGATGTACAGGAAACCATAAAACTAACCGTTTTCTAATTCAGAAATTTAATAAATTTCAAAAAGCCTTTAAGAAAATTTCTTAAAGGCTTTTTGGTTTTATAATTACCTAAATTTTCTAATATACCTAATAAATAATAGACAAATTCTTCCATGCCTAATTAACCTCTTTGTCTCTTCATGCCTTTAGTAAAAAAATCACCACAGAGAACACAGATTAGAAATTAAAAAAAACTAAAAAGCAGAATTCTTAGTAATTATAAATTAATTCAGTTTTAAATATCTCGTGATTTTTATTTGCAACACAACTCCAAAATTTTAAATTATTTGTAGTTTGACTGTGCTCACTAACCTTAAATCAATTTGTTATATAATTATTCATAAATTCTATTTTTTAAATCATTTTTTTTTCTACTTTTGTTCAAAAAAGTTTAAATATTTAAATCTAAAAATTCCATGAGATTAGAAATTGTAAAACATCGCCTTATTAATGTATCATATAGAATTTTTTATATGACATTTTTATTACATTCAATATTTTATTTGAAAGCACAAGAAACTCAACAGCTTTATGTAGAGGACTCCATTGTGATTGAAATGGACACTTTAAAAAAAGGTAAAGGCAAAGATAAAGGCAAATACCTTTATTACACTTATTTAAGACCTTCCTATAATGCTTTTGTCGGTAAAGATTCAGATTTAATGAATACTACTTTTAAAGGTATAGGTTCTTTGACAGAATGGAATCTAGTAATAAGCTATCCGTTTGTTTTTGGTAATGCAAAATATAAGTTTTTAATTTTACCCCGAACGGGAGTTTTATGGAAAAAATTTAGATTTGCTAAAAATCTTGTGCCCAATATGGATACTACCCTGAATAGAACGGTTTTTAGTATTGATTCAGACCTCACCAAAGATTATGGTTCAGGTTTTTTTAGTTATGGTAAAACTAAACTTGTTGTACCAACTTTCAGAGTAAACCCAGAATTGGGTATATCTATGGATATAGAAGAAAAAGCAATAGGAATAACGGTAGGTCCAGTTTTAGATATAGCGCTTGGAGTTAAATACAAACAAAAATTTAAACAAAATGGGCAAAAGAAAAAAGAAGTTCAAAAGGGGAATGATAAGTTTAATATCAATTCTATTCAATGTGGAGTTAGCGCGGCAGTTATGACGCCATGGGTGCAATTTTACGGTGCATATATTATGAACCCATTCTTTAAGCCGGATAAAGGTCCTGTCCTTAATACTTTCGAGTTTGGGGTTATATTACCTTTTATAAGACTAGGTATCTTTTAACCATCGAATTCTTTTATAATTCTAAAAAAAATGCTTTTATATTGTTTTATATAAAAAAAATAGAAAAATATTTGACTTTAAGAAAAAAAATTTATATTTGCAAAAATTTTGGTCAAATGAAGAAGCTATTATTTGTATTCATTTTTTTCTGTTTTGGTATAAAAGCGCAAGAAACGAAATGGTTAAGGGATATTAAACAATCAAAGCTGAATACAGCTTACAATGCTTACTTTCAATCGGCTTATGGTATTTACGATAAAGTACCGAAAGGTATTTTGGAATCAATTGCTTTTACTCAAACTCGTATTAGGCATATCAACCCAAAATTTGAGCAACCCTCGTGTATAGGAATACCATTACCTACGGGAGTAATGGGGCTTTTTGAAGATGGAAAAGGTTATTTCAGAAGTAACTTCAAATTAGTGGAAAGATATTCGGGTTATTCTGCCAATGAACTTCGAAATGACCCTCAAATCCAAATTTTAGCTTATGCAAAAACCTACCAAAAGTTATTGGAGGAAATGAACATCCAATCAAACCAAATTCAAGACCATATTCCCGTTTTAATTGCATTAAGTGAATTGCCTGTTGCATCGCTATTAGAAGATTTTGCCATGGACTCTTATCTCTATGCTGTTCTTGCCACATGGAATCATCCAGAGTTTGCCAAAGAAATGCTCTACGATGCACCAAACATCTCTTTGGAAGCAATCTTCGGATCCAATTATTACATACTCTCTGCGGGGCATGTATATGCTTCGGAAGAAAAAATTAGTGCAGGACAACACATTTATAACCCTTACTTATCAGCAACGAATAAGACCTCGAGTACAGACTACCCACCCGCAATATGGGACCCCACCACTTGTAACTATTCTTCAAGAAATGGTACACCTATAACACATTATGCAATTCACACTGTTCAAGGTTCTTACGCAGGTTGTATCTCTTGGTTTAAGAATTGTACTGCCAAAGCCTCTGCGCATTATGTCATACGTTCCTCAGACGGTCAAGTAACCCAAATGGTAAGTGAAGCGAATATGGCATGGCACGTAAAAAGTGAAAATCCCTATACTATCGGTACTGAACACGAAGGTTATGTGAATGACCCTGCTTGGTACACTAACGCAATGTACACATCCTCCGCCGCATTAGCAAAAGATATTATCAATTCTGGTTATGGTATTTCAGGATTGAGAACTTATGATAAACCTGCTTCCTCTGTTGTAACTGCAACGGGTGCTTGTATTAAAATTAAAGGGCATCAACACTATCCTAACCAAACCCATACAGACCCCGGTATCAACTGGAATTGGGCTTATTTTTACACGCTAGTCAATGATAATCCTAGTATAACGAATTTCACAAATGCCTCCGGAACTATTACTGACCCCGGTGGTAATCCTGGTAATTATGGTAACGATGTACGTCAATGTTATTTAATTGCGCCTCCTGGAGCTACCCAAATTACTCTTAATTTCTCCGTCTTCAATCTTGAAAATAATTACGATTTCTTGTGGGTATTTGATGGTGATAACCCTAACGCTTCGCTTATCGGCAAATACACCGGTACAACTTTACCACCTACCTTAACCGCTAACTCAGGCAAAATGTTTTTAGATTTTAGAACGGATTGTGCTACTACTGCTGAAGGCTTTGTGGCTAGTTATACTGCTAATGTCCCTGCTTCGCCTCCTACTACATCTATTGAGCCCATTTCAGGTTTCATTACCTCTAACTTTACCGCTACATTTACAGATAATGATTACAACGCCGTCACAGAACGGTATTATCTACCAGCTTATCACAATGGTACAAAATGGACCGCCAACATAAGTAATGGTTTCTACTACGATGAATTTGTTAATCTGACAGGCTGGAATACCTACTCAGGTACATGGTCTATTATAAGTAATCAACTCAATCAATCTGATGAAACTGCCGATAATTCCAATTTGTATTTATCTTGTCCACAAGGTTCTCCTAGCACTTATTTGTATCATTTTACAATGAAAATTACGGGAAGCGGAGCAAATCGTAGGGCTGGGCTTCATTTCTTCTGTGACAACGCCAATCAAGCTAATCGTGGTAATTCATATTTTGTATTTTTTAGAGTTGACCAATCCAAAGTCCAAATTTATGAAACTATCAACGATGTTTTTTATTTAAGAAACGATATAGCAAAACCAGTTCCAGCAGGAGTAACTCATGATATAAAAATTACTTATAATCCCAATACGGGAACGATTAAAGTATTTATGAATGATGAATTTGTAGGTCAATGGACGGATACTACACCATTAACTTCGGGAAATCATATTTCATTCAGAACAGGAGCTTCTAATACAACTTTTGATGATTTGAGGGTTTATAAATCCCGTGCGGGTCAAATTTTAACGATAGGGGTAGGAAGTTCGTCTAGTAATGATTTTTTAAGTTCTAATATAAGCCCGACGCAACCATCAGGAAGAATTTTTTCTATTGTAAAAAATGGAGCTGAATTATGGTCTACCACTGCGGAACGCTATTTTGATATTGATTTCACTGCCCCTACAACCATTGCCACCGTTAATGATGGAACAGGTTCCGATATTGCTACTACGAATAGTGGTACTCAATTATCCGCTAATTGGACAAGCTCTAATGACCCTAACTCCGGTCTAAAACGTTATGAATATGCGATTGGTACCACACCTGGAGGTACTAACATCGTAAATTGGACTAATAATGGTACCGCTACCTCAGTAACTAAAACAGGTTTAAACTTAACAGTAGGCACTACTTATTACTTTTCGGTCCGTGCTATCAATAATGCGGATTTAGTTTCTGCGGTGACTTCCTCGAATGGTCAAACTTATGTTACAAGTTCTTGTGGTTATGATGCATTTGAAGTGAACAACAGTTCAACTACTGCCTATCTCACTTCAACTGGTACCAAACGACAGGCTTTGATTTGCCCTACGGGGGACGAAGATTGGTTTAAATTTAGTAATACCTCTGCCGCTAAACATATCCGTGTTTCTCTATCTACACTACCTGCTGACTATGACATGGAATTATACAATAGTAGTGGTACTTATATCTCAGGTTCCTACAATGGTGGAACAAATAATGAAGTTATTATCTATAATAATGCTCCTGTTGGTACTTATTATGTAAGAATTTATGGGTATAATGGTAGTTTCCATGCAAGTAGTAAATATACATTTATTGCTCAAAGAAAATCCACTGTTTGGACTTCTAAAAATGATAATGATTCTGAGTTGGAACTCTCTGAATCTTCTGTATCGCTAAATATTTACCCAAATCCTACTAGAAATTTTTTATTTGGAGAGTACATATCAATAGAAAGTGGAATTGCTACTACAAAAATTTATAATCTTCAAGGTCAATTAGTTCAAATTCAAAATAAGGAAGTTTCGGAGGGAATGAACTTACTAGACTGGAAATTAGAAGGTCTTGCTTCAGGTATGTACTTTTTAGAAATTAGAACAGAGAACTCCGAACCCATAAGAACCAAATTTATGATAACGGATTAAACTCAAAATGTACTTCATGATAAAAGAAGCCGCTCATAAAAAAGCGGCTTTTGATGTTATTATCTATTAAAAATTGATAATCAATATTTTAAAAAGTAATATGTTTCATTTAAATTTTTTACTTCCAATTTTTCAATAACAAATTCTTTTATTTTATCGTCCAATTTTACTTTATTATCTGTTATCAACCATTGGATATTATATTTCTTTATAAAATCAATTTGGGATTGCTCAATAGAAATAAATTGATTATTTTGTTTTTGATTTTCAACAAATTTATAGAAAGATGCTTGTTTAACAATTTCTTTTTCATTTGTATATTTTACTGATGTGGTATCATATTGAATATCAAAAACAGATAAACATATGGGATGATATCTTACATCAAAGTTGACTAAATAATTTCCTGGTAAATAAACAAAAGTATTTTTGAAATTGAATAGATTGTTTTTATAATAATCTTTACTCAGCATAAAAGCACCTAAATGGTTTCTTCCATTTATTTTATTTTTTATAGATAATAAACTTTGATTATCAATTTTTTCTTTATTTAAACTTGCATATTCAATTAGACCATTGAGCGAGTATACATTGTAAAAATATTTGTAGACAGAAATAAACACTAATAAAATTAAATATATCTTTTTGCAGTTGTTATCACTAAATAAATTCAGTAGTAATAAATAATAAATAACTATATGAATAATAGGTGGAGCTAAAATTGAAAATAATTGAAAGCTATTTTGTAAAAAATGAAATACTGAATGAATTAGTAAAGAGAAAAACAAAAAAATAACTAAAAAGAATGTTAAATTATTTAATATAATACAATTTTTTTTAAAAAGAAAGAAATACGGAAGATATGAGATTATTACACCTAAAAACAAATATAAAAAGGTTACAATTATTATTTTTAAGGTTTTTATGTCTACTGAAATAGTAGTAAGGAAAAAATTTTTATTAATATCATTATTATTTCCAGTTATTTTATAAAATAAAAAATATAATGCGCAAAATGTAAGTAGAAATGATAATGTGTAAACATGATTTTTAAATTTTTTTATGATTAGATAGTCTATGACAAGAATAAAACATAAGGACGCAATGACAGTAGGAAGTACTTGTGGAGATGTAATAATTGATAGTAGACTAAGCATCAAAGCATGAAGATAATTTTTATTGAGTAGTAAAATTGACGCTAACATAAATAAAATGTATATAGGAAATAATTTTGGATAGTTTAAAAGATTATAACTAGAATAGTGAATTTTGATCATCAATATTTCAGGTAAAAATTTACTAAATACTTCTTTAAATAATCTAATAAAAGTTCCAGTGGAGAAAAAAATTAAAAAAATAAAGAAAACATTTAAAAAATTCAGTTTAATATTTAGGTTAGAAAACTTAGCAATCAATTCTAAAATAGCTAATATTCCAATAAAAATTATTACATTATTAGTCAAAAAGGTTATAAAGACTAAAGTGTGAAAATAGTTATAGGAAAATATCTCGCTTAAAAAAGCATTTTGCCACAAATCATAATAATGATATATATGGCTTGAAGTGGGTTTTGATGTATAATCAAGGACAACATTTTCTAAACCGTTTAAATTGATAAAATATGAGCTTTTTGCATAGTATGTTAAATCAATATCATTTATAAAATATTGTGAAATTGAATAATTATAAAATTTAAAGTGATAAATTAAAAGTAATACTGGGACAAAAGAAATAATCAAAAATAATAATTTTTTATAATCTTTTTGATTAAAAAATTTTTCATTTATTAGTTTATCCAAATCCTTTAATTTATAGATGAATAGACCTAGTAAAGGAATGTTGAAAATCAATATAGTATAAAAATTTGTTTTGTAAATAGCGTAGAGTGTTGTGATAATAAATTGTCCTAATACAAGAGATAAAAAAATGCTAAAAATGTTAGAATATTCAATTTTTTTTCTTACAGAGTATTGAATGAATGTACCAACTATAAAAAATAAAACTAATGAGGCAACAATTGTAAAAAGCGAATATGAATAAGTAGCGAATGATTTTAGCATAGCATAATTTTATGGCAAAGATACGAAATTAATCTATTTTTTATATTATTGTAATGAATATTTTTTTAAACTAAGATAACCTATATTTATAATCGTGATAACCAAAGCTTTTTACTAATTGAAAAGTTCTATCTTCTTTAATGATACCGATACTGGGTAAATTTATTCCATTGAAGGTAGTAGTTTTTACCATTGTATAGTGTATCATGTCATTGAAGATAATGTAATCACCGATTTGGGGATCATTTTCAAAGGAGTAATCGCCTACGAAGTCCCCAGCGAGGCAGGTCATACCCCCAATTCGGTAACGTTTAGTACCTTGAATATAATCCGTTGCCCCAAGAACAACGGGCTTATAAGGCATTTCAATACAATCAGGCATATGCGCTGAGATAGAAGTATCTACCATTAAAATATAAATTCCTTGATTTTCAATGATATCATAAATTTTAGAAACCAAATAGCCTGTTTGCCAACCTACCGCTTCGCCAGGCTCTAAATAGATATCTTGAATGTTAGGATACTGAGCTTTAAAATCCATTAAAACTTGGATAAGGTGTTCTACATCATAATCTTTACGAGTTATATGATGACCACCTCCCATGTTAAACCATTCTATTTGTTTTAATAGGCTATCAAATTTTTCTGTTATAGCTTTCAAGGTATTTTCAAGTGCATGACTATCGGATTCACAAAGCGAATGAAAATGTAATCCTGTTACACCTTTTGGAAGCGTATCTCCCAATTTGTCTCGCCTAACTCCGAGTCGGGAGCCCGGTATACAAGGGTTATAAAGCGCCGCAGGAGAATCAGAATACTCGGGATTGATTCTAATGGCTATTTTTAGTCCTTTGGATAGTGCTTTTGGGTAGTATCGTTCATACTGAGTTAAGGAATTAAAAGTGATATGACTACTAATTTCAAGAATTTTATCATAATCAGTATCTATATAAATAGGGCAACATAGATGGGCGGGGCTTTTCATCTCTTCGTAACAAAGCAATGCTTCATGATAAGAGGATGCTGTCGCTCCTGTTAAGTATTTTCTAACCAACGGAAAAGTGCTCCACATAGCATAACCCTTTAATGCACAAAGAATTTTTACTCCCGTACTTTTTTGGACATAATTTAATTTTTCTAGATTTTGTATTAATAATTTTTCGTCCAAAACAAAACAAGGTGTTGGAATTTCGTTTATGTTAAAGTCAAATAGAAAGTTAGTCATATCATAGACAAAATAATAAAATTTTTAAGAAATTTCGTTTTTCATGACTATTTTCCCGAATTGATTAGGTTCATCCATTGTTCTGATAGCTTTTTCAGCATTATTCAAAGAATAAATTTCACTTATAACAGGTTTGATTTTATGTTTTGTGAAGAAATCAATAAGTTGATGAAATTCTTTATCAGAGCCCATCGTAGAGCCTTTGATATCCAGTTGTTTCCAGAAAATTTTTGCAGGTAATAATTCAGGTATGTTGCCGTTCGTACCGCCATAGAAAACGATTCTTCCACCGGGTTTAGCGATTTCCACAAGTTCTTTAAAACTTTCACCAGCAGCGGAGTCAATGATTAAATCAAAACCACCATAAGATAATTTTTTAAGATTTTTTGCCCAGTCAGTTTCTTTGTAATTGACCCCGTTTTGAGCACCCATGCTTATAGCTTTCTGTATTTTTTCTTGTTTACCAGAGGTTACCCAAACTTTTGCACCTATTGCCACTGCCATTTGAAAAGCAAATAAAGCTACACCACCCCCCACACCAGTAATTAATACATTATCATAAGCGGTAGCCATACCTCTTGTAAATAAAGCACGATAAGCCGTTAATCCCGCTAATGGTAGAGCCGCCGCCTCCTCAAAACTTAAATATTTAGGCTTCTCTACAATATTTTGTATTGGAACAACTACATATTCTGCAAAAGTACCGTCCTCGGGCATTCCTAAAATACGATATCTAGCTGATTGTACTCTTTCGTTGTCTCCCCATTCTAAAGAAGGATTGATAATTACTTCTTTATTTATCCAATGATTATGTTTAGGATTACTAACTTCAACTACAACTCCTGCGCCGTCGCTTCCTAAAATTACGGGAAACTTTAAACCTGCATATAAACCTTTTTGTATCCACCAGTCTCGATGATTGAAGGCGCTAGCCTTTAATTTTATTAATGCTTGATTTTCTTTTACTTCTGGAATGGATACTTCCTTGATAGTTAAAGGTTGATTGACTCCTTCTAAAATAACCGCTTTCATAAAAAAAATTAGTAATCGCCGTAGGTTTCAGGATTTTCAATTAAAGCTACTTGGAGTTGATCATCATTAGGAGCAACACCATGCCAATGATGCGTCCCCGCCATAAAACTAACCCCATGCCCCATAACCGTATGTAACAATAAAACAACAGGCTTCCCTTTTCTTAATAAAGATTTACCCATAACTATAGCATCGTAAACAGACTGAATATTATTTCCTAGTTTACACTCAATAACTTCTAAACCAAAAGCAAACAGTTTAGCTTTTAAGTCAAACATATTCATAATCTCTGATGTGGGACCATCAATTTGTTGTTGATTATAATCGATAGTGATGAAGAGATTATCTACTTGATGATGAGCGGCATACATAAAAGCTTCCCATATTTGTCCCTCGTTAAGTTCACCATCACCTGTAAGAACATAAACGATGTTCGGGTCATGAAGTAGTTTTTTAGCTTGTGCGGCGCCAACAGCAACCGATAAGCCTTGCCCTAATGAGCCCGTGGCAACACGAACACCAGGCAGTCCTTCTAATGTTGCAGGATGCCCTTGCAGCCGAGAATGTATTTTTCTAAAAGTTTTTAATTCATCAATTGGAAAATATCCACATCTTGCTAACGTACTGTAATAAACAGGGGTAATATGCCCATTAGAAAGAAAAAACATATCTTGCCCGATAGCTTCCATTGTGAAATTTTGGGGGTCATGGTTCAAAATATCAAAAAATAAGTTCACAAAAAACTCTACACAGCCCAATGAACCCCCAGGATGTCCAGACTGCACTTGATGTACCATCCTAACAATATCTCTTCGAATTTGATACACCATTTGAGCCTTATCTATTTTTTTGAATGTCGTATTCATTCTAAAAGCAAAATTGAGTGAAATCCTTTAAACTTCAAAATGAAATTCTTGATTTCCTACAAAATAATTTTTATTTTTTAAGGGTTTTATTGGCACAAATTTTGACTATCCCTAAAATTGCAATTAACACTGACAATTTGTCTAAATTATGTTTGAAATTGATACTATCGGATTCGAAGAAAATCCAGTAAAGCCTATTGAAATAACTACATCACTCCCTTTGTTAGTATTACGTAACACGTTGTTGATGCCTGGAATTATTATTCCAATCAATATTGCACGAGCCAAATCTACCCAGTTAATTGAAGATGTTAGTAAAAAAACTCATAAAATACTTGCAGTGGCAACTCAAAGTGACCCCGAATTAGATGACCCTACTCCTAATGATATTTTTCCGCATGGCGTAGTCGCAACTATTCAACGTATATTAAAAATGCCGGATGGTTCAATCTCTGCTATTTTAAAAGCATATCAAAAAATTGATATTATCGAGTATTTATTAGAGGAGCCTTATTTTGTGGTAAAGATTTGTAATTCTAAAGAAATAATTTACCCCCCTGTTGAGGTCACCAAAGCTTTGATGGTTTCTTTACGAAATGAAGCTATCCAAGTCGCAGAAATGATCCCTAACCTCCCCAAAGACGCCCTAATTCCTCTACACAATATCAATGATTTAGATATTCTTTGCAATTTTATTTTAACTAATCTTAATATACCCATCAAAGAAAAATATGCTATTTTTGATGAAATCAACTTAGAAGAAAAAGCTAATTTTGTTTTACATCATCTACGTAAAGAATTAAAGGTCCTTGAAATATCCGAGGAAATTCAAAATAAAATCAAGTTTGATTTAGACAAACAACAACGGGAATTCTTTTTACGCCATCAACTTAAAACTATTCAAGAAGAGCTTAGTGATACCGAATTTGAAGAGGAGATTGAAGAATTAAAAGAAAAAGCAAATAAAAAGAAATGGTCTAAGGAAGCACAAGAAATTTTTGATAGGGAAGTTAATAAGTTATACCGCACCAATCCTAATACCCCTGAGTATTCTGTGATAATGAATTATTTGGAATGGCTTACGGATTTGCCTTGGCAGGATTTTACCAAAGACCAAATTGATTTAAAAAGAGCAAAAAAGCTTTTGGATAAAGAGCATTATGGTTTAGAAAAAGTAAAGAACCGTATTATTGAATATTTAGCCGTTATCAAATTGAAAAAAGATTTAAAGTCTCCTATTTTATGCTTTTATGGACCTCCGGGTGTTGGTAAGACTTCTTTAGGGAAATCTATTGCTAAAGCTATGAAACGAAAATTTGCTAGAATCTCGTTGGGTGGTGTTCGTGATGAAGCTGAGATTAGAGGGCACCGAAGAACATACATTGGAGCTTTGCCTGGCAGAATCATCCAGACATTAAGAAAAGTAAAGAAAGGGAACCCTGTTATCGTTTTAGATGAAATAGATAAAATTGGGCAAGATTGGAAAGGAGATCCTGCCTCTGCGCTTTTAGAAGTTCTTGACCCCGAACAAAATATCGCATTTAATGACCATTTTTTAGAAGTAGATTATGACTTATCCTCGGTAATGTTCATAGCAACCGCTAATTCATTAGATACTATACATCCCGCACTGCGAGACCGTATGGAAATTATTGAAGTAAATGGTTATTCTTTTGAAGACAAAATAGAAATTGCCAAAAGGCACTTAATTCCTATCCAAATCAAAGAACATGGGCTTACGAAATCCATGATTAGTTTTCAGGATGAGGCTATTCAATATCTTATTGAGTACTATACACGGGAGTCAGGTGTCCGTAAATTAACACAAATGATTGCGGCAGTGTGTAGGGGCGTTGCCAAAGAAATTGTGGAAGAAAAGTCTAAAAAAGTTTTAATCACTAAAAACAAAGTTACTGAATATCTTGGAATTGAAAAGTTTGATAAAGAGGAATTAGACCCCCATCAGTATTCTGGTGTTGCAACAGGACTGGCATGGACAGCAGTGGGAGGAGAAACCTTAACTATTGAGACTGTGATGTTTGAGGGAACAGGAAAAATTACGTTATCAGGGCAATTAGGAGACGTGATGAAAGAGTCGGCTAATTTAGCTTATACTTATATCAAGGCTAACAAACAAAAATGGAACATTTCTCAAACCTATTTTAAGGATTACGATGTACATTTACATATTCCTGCTGGCGCCATTCCTAAAGATGGTCCTTCTGCGGGAATAACCATGCTCACAGCGATGGTTTCATTATTTACGCAAAAGCCTGTTAAAAGTCATTTGGCAATGAGTGGTGAAATCTCATTACGTGGGCATGTTTTACCTGTTGGAGGAATTAAAGAAAAAGTGCTTGCCGCAGTTCGTGCTGGTGTCCAAACAATTATCTTGCCTTACGCAAATCAAAAAGATGTAACAGAAATCCCCTCTAATCAAATTCAAAACATTAAATTTCATTTCGTTCAAAATATGGATGAAGTCATCCAAATAGCTTTTAACTACTAAAAACAAAATAAGAATGCGTTACACTGTAACGTATTTTATCAAAATTTCACTTTAATACCTAAATTAAAGCTCAATGGTATGTTGGGTCTATAACCTTGAGGCAAATTCGCTATAATGGTTTGATTGTTGGTAACGTTATTAACTGCTATAAACGTTGTGAAAATTTTATTAATGTAGTAACTTCCAGAACCATCGAGGATTAAGTAACCTTTTAATGCGTTTATATCGTTATAAGCTACATTTGTATTAGGGAATATAATTTGCCCTTGTCCTGGTTTTACACGAGTAGGTCCTATATAACGAGCCATGATGAGAATATTGAATTTTGGGTGTTCAATACCTGTACTAAAAGTCAATAAATGGGGAGAGACAAAAGGAATAATATCTCCTTTATTGATGGTACCATTTCCCCAGTCACCACCTGCATTTTGGAAATTCTCTAAGAACTTTGCTTCAGTATAGGTATAAATAATTGAAAAAGGAATTTTTAGTTTTTTTAATTTTTTATTTAAGTACCAATCATAAGTCAGACTGCTCTCGATTCCTTGAATTTTTGCTTTACCTGCATTAAACATATTTCCTGTACCTGCTCCTCCCCCTGACACATTGTCAGAACCAAGTATATTATCGTAATTATTCAGAAAAGTTACTAATTCTGCATAAAAATTATTTTTTTCTATACGAAAACCAAGTTCATAATTAGTAGAGATTTCTTCTTTTGCCTGTTTAGTAGAAGATACTGATGGCATGCCGGGGGGAGAAAAACCTCTGTGAATACCTGCAAAAATATTTACATCATTATGAATATCGTAATTTATACCTAATCCTGGTAAAAGAATAGACAGTTGATTAGATGCAGTTTTTAAATTTATACCAAGCCTTTCTGTGTCAGAATTTCCATAATTCTTGAAATCCAGATGTATTCGTTCATATCTAATACCTGGACTAACTTTCAAGCCTTTGTAAAGTAAATCATAACTAAAATGAGTAGCAAAGCTATAAGCACTTCGTATTTGATTTTCTTGATTTCCTTTAATGCCCGCAGTTGTTAATATCATTTTTCCGTTTAACATTTGATAGGTAGAATGAGTAGCGTAGCGGTCAGCTTGGTCTTTATGATAGCGTAAACCAATTTGCATTTTGTGAGTAATCGTTCCTGTATTAAAGAGATATTGAGCCTGGGATTGAATTCCTTGTGCGTAATAAGTTCTAGCCGCACTATGGTAAGTGATATTTCCATCGGCTTTACCTGTCATGACATTGTAAGCGGTATCGTTTACAATAGGATTGGTTAGTATATTGTTGATACTTTTATTTCCAAAATTATTTGCTCTTGCCCAATCCCTGAAAGTTTTTGAATAGTAGACTGTTGTAGCTATCTTTAAATTATGGGCAAGCATAATCATATGATTTAAGGACAGATGTTGATGGTTCAATTCTAACTTATCTTTTTGAGTTCCTGCGTAACGTCTTAAAGGGTTTTTCATGTAATCATTGAAGGTTAGTCCTAAATAAGTTTCATTAGACTCTTCTGATGCGTTAACGAACTTTAAGGTAAGAGAATGTTTGATTGGAGCTTCTTCATTGCTGTGCCAGCGAATTTTTCCCATGATATCTCTACGGTCAAAGCCTGTATTCCCGCCATTATCTAAATGTTTAAATCCATTACTTGCAATACGGTTAATTTCAAAGAGATAGTCTATATTTTTTTTATTGTCACCTATCCAGACTCTTTGTTGATTGGTGCGAAAACTGCCATAAGAAAGTTGAGCAAAACCTTGAAAAGTGGTTGGGATAGGGGTTGTTAATAAATTGATGGCCCCGCCAATGGTGTATGGTCCATATTTAATTTGACTACTACCTTTTAGCACCTCTATTCCATGCATTCTTGCGAAAGTGGGGAAATAGTAGGCTGAGGGGTCAGCATATGGAGCGGGAGCAATTAAAATGCCATCTTCCATTAAAGTGATTTTCGCACTCCTATTCACTTGCGTACCTCTTAAGCCAATGTTCGGTCTTAATCCAAAACCTTCCTCATCTCTTATATTTACTCCCGGCACAACTCTCAATACATTATTCACGTTCGTTTGATTGATTTTCTCTAATAAACGAATATCAATGTACTGTCCTGAGCCTGGTAAAATCTTTCTTTCATTGCCTACAATCATAACCGTTTCTATTTCTGTATCTCGAAGGGTATCCTTTTCCGTAGATTGAGCAGATACTTTAACATTTAGAATGAAATAGGTAATTCCTAAAATTAAAATTTGACTTTTCATATTTATTTAGATTTATTATTTTATTTAGACTAATTATAAACTGTTGCAAAATTATAAATCAAATAAATGTCTATCAAGTTTTACAAGAAATTTTTTATTGTATAAGGTCTATGCATAGAGTAAAACAAGTAGATTCTCCTATGGTTTTATGGTGAATATAACAATATCGTAGTAGAGGAAAGCCGTATGGGTGGCATACCAACCGTGATAGTAAATCAATCGATGCAATCTTAATAGCTTAACAAGCAATTTAAATTACTATTCATAAAGTCTAAGGTTATCACAAATTTTCATCCTTTCTCTGAGGTGAAAAAAATTGCGAGTTATTAATAAGAAAATTTACTAATTTTGCGGGATGCGGGAAAAAGATATTCATCAATTTAATGACGGATTTTGGATTTAAGCAGGTGTTTAGTTCTGAGTCCAGCAAGGATATTCTCATTCATTTTCTGAATTGTTTATTAGAGGATGACGAGGAGGTTCAATTTTTGGGTAAAGAATTTTTACCGGATACGATATCACATTTTTTGATTAATGAGAGCGATGAAGTAATCAATCGATACAAGATAATAGATATAAAGGGTC
>CALLNY010000084.1 GCA_938005475.1 uncultured Bacteroidia bacterium
AAGTAGTGGTTACCAGTTCAGGCTCAATTGGTGTGTCAGGAACTCCTACTATTACAATTGCTGATGGTACAGGTGTTGATTTACTGAATAATGGTACTATCAATTTTGCAAATTGCCCTTTTGTATTAAATGGTCAAATGACCAATAATGCTACTGTTACCAGTACTACGGGCTTATTAACTGTTGGAGCAACAGGTTCCTTAACTAATGCTGCTTTAGGGACAATAAATATGGGTCCTTTAACAAACAATAATTCTATAATCAATCACGGAACGATTACTACCAACGGAGCGGTGAATTCCAGTGCTGCCTCTTCCGCAATAACTAACAATGGTACATGGAATATCAATTCTACTTTTACACTTAATAACGCAACTTCTAATTTCACGAATAGTGCTTCTGGAACCCTCAATGTGAATACTTCAGGATCAATTACGTTAACCAATGGTAATATTACTAACAATGGAACTATTACAAATAACAATACCATTACATTGAATGGTGGGACGTTCACGAATAGTGGAACTGTAAATAATTATGCAACGATTATTAATAATCTCGTAACACTCACTTTGACTTCTCCAATTACCAACCATATCAATAGCATCTTCAGGTATTCAAGAAACGGTAACCAAACGGTGTATGAAATTCCTTATTATCATTTAGAAATTGGTGGGTCTGCCGCTACAAATACTAAAACATTAACTTTAACCAATAATTATAATATCAGCGGAAATTTGACTTTACTCGGTGTCGCTTTGAATAGTGTTTTTGAAATTATTGGGGCTTCACCATATGTTTTTAGTGTATCTGGAATAATCTCTATTGGAGCCAATGCTAAATTACAGCCTGCTGGTAATATTGTTGTTAATGGATTAGGCAGCCCCATATCTATCGCTAATTTCGGTGAAATTAGGGTCACTAATAATACCTCTTCTACACCATTATCTACTCAATATCAAAACTTCTCTTGGGCATCTGTGGCTGATTCAGGTATTGTAAATTATTTTGCTAACGGTACTCAAACCATTCAACAAACTTTACCCGATTTGTCTAATTACGGTTCGTTATATATCACTTCTGTAGGTGTAGCCTTAAATAAAAATTTAACGATTGCGGGAACTCAGGTAGTTCGAGGTAATTTAATCGTAAATTCTGTTACGGGTGGCAGTTTATTAGAACTTCACGGTACTGGTACCCTCCAAATTGGAGGACGTTTGGATGTAACTAATAATGGTTTGATAGATGTTTTACCTACAGTGACGATACAAGCAACAGGTACCAATTCTTATATGAATGTTGGAGCAAATACTCAAATTCGTATCACACAATCCCAATTCACCAATCAGTTTCAAAGTTTTAAATATGTAAGTTGTAATGCCACTTCTACGCAGATATTTTATAGTAACAATGCTCAATTAGTTGAAGCTTTACCCACAGATGGACCTTTAAGACCCTACGGGTATGTCAGATTAGTGGGTGATAGGGATGCAAACGATATTACTTTTCAACCTACTAATATAGCTATGATTGCTTTAATAGACTCTTCTACTTTTACAACGGGTAATCTTAATTTTACTAATTCAACGATTATCTTTGCCAATACAGGATTGGTAAATTCTAGATCTTTTAAAAGAGAAAATTTTCAATTTTATAACCTTACTATATCTTCTGCACAGCATAGATTTTCTACACCTGTTGTTGTGAATAATGATTTAATAATTGGTTCTAATGCTTTTATCTCTTTTGATTTTTTTAATTACAATACTCCTTTTGCTATCACTGTGTTAGGAAATGCTACTTTTACTCAAACTTCAACACCACTCGCAAGTCCCAAAATTGGTTTTATCCTTTATAGAGTTAATGGTGCTAAATTTAAAAATTTAACGCTAACTGGAGATGCCGCAATGACCGCTGTTGGTTATCTTACTGGACTTGGTTTTTATGCAAAAGTTTATTTTGAGAGTAACGTAATTAATAATAACTCTCATTCTTCCACACTCTTAACAGGAAACAATACTACGGCTTTCTTTATTTCTGAAAGTCCTACTTACCAAACGATAGGAGGTTCCTATCAGGTAGTTCTTTCCGACTCTGCTAAAATGAAAGGGAATTGGAAACTTACTAATCATTTAGTATTTAATTCTTCTACTCCTGTGGATTTTGTCCTAAATTATGCAAACTTAGATTTAGATACTTATAACTTGGTTGCTATAGGTACTACCCATAATTTAGATTATCTTCCTTCTAATGTGACTATGCCACCTGCTACCGATCCATTCTGTACTCATTCACAGGTAATCAACTGGAATTGCGTACGTGCAGAAACCATTTATGTAGCCACAACGGGTAACAATGCCAATAACGGTTTAACCCCTGCTACTGCCGTACGGGATATGCGAGTGGCTGTTCGTAAAGTTTCTCATGGCGGCGTTATCATGGTTGCTAATGGTACTTACACCGAAATCTTTGACGTGAAAAAGAAAGTTAAAATCCATGGCGAAAGTAATACAGGAACTATTTTTCAAGCTCCCACAGGATTGTCTGCTCCTTCCCCTACTTGTGCAGTAAGTCAACAAAATGACTCCGCTATTGTATATTTTAATTATTTTTCCGACTCCAGTTATCTCTATAATGTAAGAATATCCCATAATGCATCTCGTATTAGAAGAGGAATAGTCATAGGGGGAGATGTAAAAGGAATTATTATTGAGAATAACAACATAAATGGAACATACGATGCAGGAATGTTTGGTATCCCCGTGAATCCAGGATATCAGGACTGTCCTACTTCTTATGGGGCAAATATTAATAATAGAACCTATAATCTACAAGCCTTATCTAATGCAACTTTTGACATTAGAAATAATAGTTTTGTTGGTTTTGGGCATCGTACCATTGGAACTTTTGAATCGGGAGATAAATTCGGAATGTCTCTTATAAGAAATAATACCATCAATAATAACTCAAGTTGGAGTATAGGTAGGCAAGGTATATGGCTCTATGACTCCCACAATATAGCAATTGAGAATAATAATATTGCTTGTACTTCCAGTTCTTTGGATTTTTCATTGGATATATCTAATTTTAAAAAAGGGGGCAACTATCCTTCTCAAATTATTGTGAGAAACAACACTATCAATTCTACTGCAACTGCCACTGCTCAATGTCAAGTTATTGATGCTTCCAATGAAGGTAAAGTAATATTTGAAAATAATACTATAACTACAAGAAGTGGAAGTAGAGGTATTTTGGTAAAAACTAGTCGTGACGTTGATATTTTAAACAATACCTTTCACGCAGTATCCAATAGTTTTACTCATATAGATTTAGATAATTTTACTTACTTCGCTTATCCAGTCGGGGTCAATATCTTTGGAAATACTTTCAATTCCTTTACTTCTTTTGGGGGAACTGCTATCCGAGCTTTGAAAACGGATCCTATAACAGGCTATGCTAAATTAAATTTGAATGGTGCTCCATTGTACAATACATTTACGGTTAATACCAAATTCTTTTTAGATTTAACTGAAACATTAGGACCTAATGCGGATACAATTGATATGACTGACGGAAATATCTTCCCATTTTCACCTACTTTTGATTATTATCGTGTGGAAGAGCGTATCGTTCATAGAATGGATGACGCAAGAGGAGCTTCTGGTGCTTCTTATCCTAGACCTATTGTTTTTGTTGTACCTCGAAATTATTTCGTTTGTAATGAAAATGAACCAGGTTGGGTTATACCTATTGATAATCGTTCTATTCAAGATGGAATTGATTTCGCTGCTCCTCATGATACTGTAAATATTCAATTTGGTACTTTTAGTTATCCTACGGCTACCGAATTTGAAAATACGGTGAATTTTAATAAACCATTGTCTTTCAGGGCAAATAACAATGGAGGAACTCCAACCGTAGATAGAAATTTTGCTGTAAACTTGCCCACCGCAGCGGATTCTGTAACGCAATTTAATAATTTTAATTTTTCTGATGGATTTATTCAGCCATTAAACTTTACCGTCAATCAAGGGGATTGGGTTTTAAATGGTGGTGTTATTACTTTTGCGAATGCGAATGCAACTTTGGTAGAAGCATTGAATAATACTATAAGAGGCTACACGGGCTGGATACAAACCACCCGCAATATTGGTGCTCCTACTAGTTTAAACGTTGCGGGTTTTGGTGCAGAATTAACTTCTTCTGTAAATATGGGAACCACTACTATACGTCGTGGGCACTGGGAACAAACTGTACCAGTTGGGCGTTCTATTTTAAGAGTTTTCAATATTCAACCAACTACAAACACCGGTCTTAATGCTACTTTCCGTTT
>CALLNY010000085.1 GCA_938005475.1 uncultured Bacteroidia bacterium
AGCATGCCCTTTGCAATGCACACCTGTTACGAGAATTACAAGCCGTTGGCGAACAAGGTAGGCAATGGGCTTGGGCGATGAAGGATTTTCTGTTAGCACTTTATCAAGCTAGCAAGGCAAGGGCGTAGTGGAAGACTTTCAGGCTTGGAAACAGCAATACGAGGAGATTTGTCAGCAGGCAGAACGAGAAGAACCTCCTCCCGAAAAAACAGCAAGAGGAAAACCCAAACATAGCAAAGGCAGAAATCTTTTGAACCGTTTGAAGACCTATCAAAGGGAGGTGCTTGCTTTTGCCTGCGTCAAAGAAATCCCTTTTACCAACAATCTCGCTGAACAAGCTATTCGGGGGATAAAAATCAAGCAAAAGGTGGCTATGTGTTTCAGAACCCTGCAAGGGGCGGTTATCTTTGCTCGATTGCAAGGCGTGATGAATACCCTCAGAAAACAAGGACTTCCTCTATTGAAAGCTCTGTTCAATATCTATCACAAAAATCAGATATTTTTAAGATATACCTAAACAGTTACACAATTTTTTTATAAGTTAAATTCTATAGATCTTCAAAGGAAACACGTTCATGATATGCAAGAAAATATTTAGAAACCATCAAATGCTAAAGAGGTCTCTCCAAAAATTTCTTCCTGATGCACTTTAATTTCGTTATCTGGTAGTGTCGTACCATATGCGCTTTCGAATCTTGCATAATACCGATGAAACGTTTTGCAACCTCGGGGTCTTCCATCATGTACTTAAATACAGCATCGTAAAGAGGATTGGCTATGTAAATCATATTGCAAAAATACTATTCGTTTAAGTAATCTTTTATCTTGATTTCTAATATTTCTTCAATCTCTGATTGTTGTTTTCGTAACCCCAAAAAACTTATAACCGAAATTGGTAAGAATATTGATGTACTTGAACATAATACAAAGATAGAGTTTAAGATTTTAAAAATTTTTATGGAAGTGAGGTTCTAACCAATTTCCGATGACCATACCTATCCATGAAGCAACAAGTCCCCAAAACATATCGGGATAGATTGATCCCGAGAATTTCAGGTAAAAATAAACGATTAAGCCCATAATGATAGAGAGTATAGCACCTGTAACGCTGTGATTTTTAAAATAAAGCCCATATAGCAACGGAATAAAAAGTGAGACACCACTGATAGAGGCAGATATTCCCACTAATTCAAACACTTTATCGTTTAGGAAAGTCATTAACAAGCTTATGATACCTACACATAGCACAGATAAACGAGAAATTTTCAATAGTTGTTGGTCATTAGGTTTCCCGAAGAAGACGGGATATAGATTTTCTGCGATGACAGCGGAAGGTGCCATTATAGCTCCGCTTGCAGAACTCATTATTGCCGACACTAAGGCCCCCATAAATATAAGTTGGACCCATGTTGGCATATGGGTATTTACAAATTTAATCAGCATGTTTTGAGTATCCTCGCCGCGTAAAAAATGAGGTTGATATATCTTGATATAAGTTGCAATCATTAAAGGCAAAGCGCCAACTAGTAGGTAGATAAGACAACTCAACCATGCAGAACGTTGAGCAGTTTGTTCATTTTTTGATGACATTACTCGTTGAAAAATATCTTGCCCCGGCAAAGACCCAAGCCCTACGATAAACCATGAAGAAAGCCAGTTTGTCCAAGATAAAAAGTCAGAATCAGGGAAAAATTGAAAATAATTGTTGGGAAGGTTGTCAATAGTTTTTGTTTGAAGTAGCTCTGGAAGGATAAAAATCAGGATAACGCTTAGCCCTAAAACGATAACAGAGTTCTGCAAAGCGTCCAAAGTAGCAACTGACCACATGCCTCCATAATAAGTGTAAAGTAGTACAATAGAAGTACCGAGTAGGGTTCCATAAATTTGAGGAATAAATAAAATTTCATGAAAGATGACTCCAAGTGCGGCTATTTGCCCTGCAATCCAACCGAAGTAACTGATAGTTAAAGCTATACTAGCTATGAGTTCGGTAGTTCTGTTATACTTTTGTGCATAGAAATCACCGAAGGTAGTTAAATTCAAGCGGTACAATGGTTTTGCGAAGAAAGTGCCTAATAAAAACAAACATAGAGCCGCACCAAGAGGGTCCTCGATAATCCCTAATATTCCTTTCTCAGCCATTTCCGCGGATGCACCAATAATCGTTTCCGCACCAAACCAAGTAGCAAATAACGTAGCAGTAGATAACCCCATCCCTAAATGCTTCCCCGCTAATAAAAAATCCGTAGAATTATGAACCTTACGTGATGCTTGTAATCCTACTCCTATCGTCACTAACAAATAAATTATTATGCCCGCTATGACCACCTCACAAAAATAAATATTTTCTTATCCAAGATATAGAAACCCCAAAATTTTTACTGATAATTCAACATATTCAAAAAAACTTTAATTTTGTTCTTTGAAATTTAATATGGAGAAATATGATATCGCCGTGATTGGTGGTGGTCCTTCTGGTTACGCCGCAACCATGCGTGCCCTAGACCTTAAAAAAAAAGTAATTCTCATTGAGAGAGATAAAATTGGTGGTGCAGGTTTACACAATGGTGCTTTATCTTCTAAAACCCTATGGGAACTCTCTAAAAATATTTACAACATGAGACATTCTGACCTCGCTCCCTTTAATTATAACTTGCCACCCTATTCTAAAATTCTTGAACTTATGAACCAAGCCGTTCAAACTCGAATGGAACAACTTCAATATCAATTACATCAAATACAAACCTTATACCCCAATCTTTTTAAATTTGCTAATGGAACAGGCTCTTTATTGAATCAAAACCAAATCCAAATTACTTACAACGATGGAAACCATCAAATTATATGGGCTGATAACATTATCATAGCAACAGGCTCAAGACCACGAAAATTACCTAATATACCTATTGACGAAAAAATTATCATGACCTCCGATGGAATACATCACCTCACTGACTATCCCCAAAGTTTAGTTATTCTTGGTGCCGGCGTTATTGGTTGTGAGTTCGCTACCATCTTCGCTAACTTCGGTAAAACCAAAGTCTATCTTATTGATAAAGCTGACCGTATTTTACCTTTTGAAGACGAAGATATTGCTTCTGTCGTCGCTCAAAATTTAGAACACCTTGGCGTCCATATTCATAAGAACGCTTCTCTTGTCTCTATGGAAATTGAGGATAACAGAGTAAAATACATTTTAGAATTTAAAGAAGGCAAAACCGAAACTTTCTATGCAGAAAAAGCCCTAGTTTCCGTAGGAAGAATCCCCAACTTTGAAGATTTAGGCTTACAAAATGCAGGTTTGACTTTCAATTCCAGAGGCTACATCGATACCAAAGACGGGCAATCCGATGTCCCTAATATTTACTTCGTAGGGGATACTACTGCGGATATTTGTTTAGTCAATGTGGGAGAATTAGAAGGAAGACATATAATAGAAAAGATTTATGGAAAAGAACATCCCTTAATTTACGAAAACATCTCTACAATTATGTTTTTACACCCAGAAGTTGCGGGAGTAGGAATGAACGAAATTGAAGCACAAAAAAAAGGAATCCCTTATCAAGTAGCTACCTATACTTACAACTACATTGGTAGAGCTTTATGTATGCAATGCCCACAAGGATTTTTTAAGATTTTAGTCTCTGATGACGAGCATAAAAAAATTTTAGGAATGCGAGCCATTGGAGAGCATGCTAGTACCGCAATACAAGGGGTTGCCTTGCTTATAGCCCAAAACTTAAGCATTGAAGCCATTGCTGAACTCATTCATCCTCACCCTTCTATCATTGAAGGAATACAGGAATGTGCTAGAATGCTTCTAGGAAAATCCATCATCAAACCTGAGTTTTTTTCTCAAAGTTTAAATTGTTTTAGAGTTTATGACGGAAATCGCCTTAAAATTTAATATCATTATATGGGCGTGTCCCTTCGCTTCGCTCGGGTCGGGCTGCTGCGGGTTTCACTTCATTTCAGCAATCCTTTGCTTCCTTTTTTCAAAAGTAAGCAAAGGCAGTGCCACTTCGTGCCCTCCGCATCCCTCACGCATCCTCACTAAACTCCCTCTCCTGGCTATCGCCCTTTATGCCCCTCTAAAAGCCCAAAACCTTAAATCTAAACCTTTCCCCCTTACTCAAGAAATGAACAACCTCATACTTGCTGACATCCAAAAAATTCAAGAAGGATGGCTGAACAACGATTTTACCATAGCTATCAAAGAAGATTTATTACACCCTAAAATTGTCGATATAGCAGGCGGTAAGCAAACCTTAATAGAAAATACCCTACTCGAAATGCAAGCTTTAGGTAATTTTCAAGTACAAAACGTAGTATTTGAAAATCCTAAAAATTTTACCATCCTAAATAACGTCATTTATGGTATATTACCCTTCAAAATAACCCAAAACTTTGATGGAACAATAGATACAATGAGTTCCTATCTATTAGTTATTAGTGAAAACCAAGGCAAAAAGTTTTATTATTTAGATGCAACTGCATTAAAAAATCCTTTATTAGAAAATTTATTTCCTGATATAAAATTTGCTATTAAGTTACCACAATAAGAAATTGGATATGCAAAAGAACGATGAAATCTACGAACTAATACATTCTATGGACGCTTCCGAAAAGCGCTATTTCAAACGTTATTCTTCTATTCATTCCGATAGAAAAGATAGCATTAGCATCCAAATTTTTGACGCCCTTGATAAAATGAAATCTTACTCCGATGAAAAGTTAAAAGAGTACTTTAAAGACCAAAAAACTGCACAGCATATTCACGTCTCTAAAAATTATTTACTCAAAAATATTTTAAGAAGCCTCCGAAATTATCACCAGAGTTTCTCCAAAGAATCCGAATTAAAAGATACTCTCGTAGAAATTGAGTTACTCTCCCAAAAAAAACAATATAACCTCGCTTTTAAAATCCTTACCAAAGCCTATAAAACTGCCTACCAATACGAACTATTCCTACAAATCCTTGAAATTTTGCAGTGGATATCCCGAATTCAGTTTTATGAACCTAATTTAAAATTAGAGGATTTCCTAACTTCTGAAAATGAACTTGTTAACATTTTAGAGGTCTTTACTTGGGATGCCAAACTAGAAAATTATTTGTATCAATTGATACGCTTCTTTGAAAATCCTATTGGCAAACAACCTGTCAGCTTTGAATTCCCTAATGAAAATCATCCTATCTATCAATTTATTTCCACGAAAAGTTTAGTCCTTTTTATTAAAGCATTATTTGTTCAAATTCAAGGAAATACCATTGAATCTTTTGATTACTTAAAACAAGCAGAAAAACTATACTTAGACCGTCAAGAACTTATTGCAGAAAAACCTACCCGTTACTTTTTATTATTAGCTATCCAAATTGACACCGCTATCCAACTAAAATACTTTCCTGAAGCGCTACAAACTATTCTCAATGCTAAAGCTATTTATGACTCCTTAAAAACCCATAAAATTAAAGCCATTAAAGATGATTTTGATGCTAATTTTGTTTACAAATTACTTCTCATTTATAACTCTATGGGAAAATTTGACCAATCCATTCAATATTTTGAGTCCTTTGATTCTAAAAATCCTGATTATGATCTTTCATTCCCTAATCACATACTTTTGAATATTTGGTTACAAACTGCTTATGCTTATTTTGGTGCGGGGAATTACCAGAAAGTTTTAGACTTTTTAGAACTTATTCGGGGTAGAGCCTTTGACAATACAGATTATCATCAACCTTTTATTTTTTGGCTTAATTTATTATCAGTTGTCAAATTACAACAAAAGGATGCAATCACTTATAAATTAGAATTATTTTATCGATGGTTTGCATCTAAAATCGGGCATGACAAATTTATTCTTTTTTTAGATAGCTTAAAACCATGGTTCCTTGAACAAAATAAAGAAGTTTTGTTAAATCTATCCCATAATCAGCCACATTTCATTGAATTACAAAATTTTGATATCTCTTTATGGATAAAATCAGAACTACAAAATCAAACTATGTTAAATTTAGCATAAATTTATTTTTTTGTTTAGTTTATATTCACTTTTTATTCGGACAGTCTCAAGATTCCATTCCCCTTCGGGGTATCGATGGGTCAATTCAAATAGGTCTCTTATCTAATCAACTTAAAATTTTGTATCTACAAAATTCAAACAGCCCATTAGCCAGCATTGAATGGGCTTTGTATCCCGGAACTATAGCCCAAAAAAAGGAACATGAAGGCATGTTGGCTTTGTTAGATAAGTTTTTTTTAAGACCCACTCAAAAAGATATTTCTCCTATCCAATTTTATAATCGTTTAAATAATTTGGGACTTGATTCTGAATCTGAAATATTAACACAATCTATTCATTTCCAATGGATTGTCCCTAATAAATATTTGAAAGAAGCCCTGACACTTCTGCGAGATTGTTGGTTTTACCCTAAATGGATCGATTTAGAGTTCCAAAGAGAAAAAATCTTAATAGCTAGGCAAATCCAACAATCCGAAATTATCCCTACTTGGTTCTTGTATAGGGACATGATGTTGAAAATACTTGGTAATGAAAATATTAGTAGACAAACTATTGCCGCTGACTATTATAATATACAAAAAATCGACTTACAACAACTTAAAGAATTTAAAAATCTCTTTTTCTGCCCTCAAAATACCATTTTAGCTATCAGTGGTAATTATCATTTCGATAATATTATGCACTGGGCGGATTCCCTTTTCGCTAACTGGAACGCTCCCAACCCATTCTCCTTAAAAGATAGTCTTCCATTTATTTTAAAGCATAACGCTTCCGCTTTTCTAATTACCTCCGAAAAAACTAATATTCCTATTGTTGCCATTTCTTTTCCTTTTCAAGACTCCTTATCCCTAAAACACTTATTGATGGGAAGTTTAATTGCAGAAATTTTTAATGCTCGATACTCTAAAATCGGTAAATTCTTTTATAACAATGATTTAGGTTATCAAATGGTCTGTAATTTTAGACCCTCCTCCCTCTTTTCTGAATTTCTTTTCTCTATTGCCATGAAAAGAGAAAAAATTAATTTGGCTATTGATTTTATTAGGCATTTTCCCGTTTATGCTTTTTATGATAATTGGATTAACCAAAGAGACCTTGATGCCGCTAAAACTCAATTAAAAACTAATTTCTTTATTAAAAATCAAACACCTTGGCAAATTTTGCATGAATTAACTCAAAATTATTTCCTTTTCAATAACTTCGATTATTTCTACTTCTTAGACTCCCTAGAAAGCATCACCCTTGATGAATTACAATCCTTTTTCCAAAAATCTATCAATGTCCCTAATCCTATTGTCGGTTTTTTAATGAATTCTGAAGATGTTATTGGCTCTGAAATCGATAAAAAATTACAAGATTTCTGGCTTCAACCCTTCGGACCTATCTACGATTTAATTGATCCTGACCACGTTTTGATACCCATTCCTAAAATCTTACCCGATACTTTAATTTATTCTCTAATTGATACTACCTTGATAGCTCTTAAAAATATAATCACTAACCTAAAAAATAAGGCTAACCAACTCGCAGAAGTTCAACCTAATATAAATGTTTGGGAAACCTCCATCACTGAAAAAGACAAAATTTATTTTGAGTTCAACAGTACTAATATTGATAAAGCTTCTTTAATTATTTTAGATAAATTTGCTAAATATCTACAATATAATCCCACCATAAAATTAAAACTTACCGGCCATACCGATTCCTCAGGTCCTGAGGACTTTAATCTCAAGCTTTCTCTTCAAAGAGCAAACAAAGTAAAAAATTACTTAGTCCAAAAATATAAAATTGACCCTCATAGAATTAAAACAGAAGGAAAAGGTGAAGCCCAACTTGCCTTCCCTGAAAACACTCCACAAAACCGCTCCAAAAATCGTAGAGTAGAAGCAGAAATCTTTGTAGATTGAATAAATCTTTAATAGATACTTCGAACAGAATTTTGATAAGCTCTATAACTTATTGTTATTAAATAAATTATACATAAGACACCAATAGTGTCCTCTGTGGTAAAATGTTCACAGGAGAATCTTCAATAAAATTATTCGTATATTTGCACTTAAAATCTAAAATGAAAAAAATAATTATTGGGATTGCAGCGCTTACGTTATTTATTGCTTGTAAAAAATTAGATGACCCTGCGGAAAATCCACCTCGTGGTGATAGTTACCTAAAATTTATTCATGTTCATCCTACTGCACCCGCTTTAGATATATATTCCCAATATTACAACCAAACCAATAAAATCGGCTCTAATCTAACTCATAAAAATGCTTTACCATCAATAGGTTACATGAAATTACAATCTTCTGATAAACCTTCTGCAAGTGGTGTGGGCACTTATTGGATACATACTCAACCTGCTCTCACTGCGGATACCTTCCATAAACCTACTCCCATTTTATTAGAACGTGATAGCTACCAAACTATTTTCAATATTGATAGTGCTGGAACCCCTAAATTGCTAATCTTCAACGATATATTACCTAAACTGGATAGTGGCTTCTACGCAATACGTTTTTTTAACGCAAAATTTAATTCAGGTAATATGACTCTTACCACAAATAATAATAGCCCTATCTCCGCAGATTTTATGCAACTTTCTAACTTTATCATTCTTGCTCAAAATGTCGTAAACTTTACTTTGAAAGATGCAAATGGAAATATAGTAGACTCTTTAAACAATTTCAGTCCCAGAAATAAAAAAACTTATACCTTCTTCTACTCCGATAGTTTATATGTTACGCAACAAAGCGATTAATCACGTTTTTAAAGTTGTATTATTTTTTAATCTTGTATCCTGTAACGGATTAGATAATGATGACCGTTTTCTTTACTCTTTAAAATCTTCTTTCTTGATTAGTCAAACATCTAAAATTTTTCAGTGCTACGAACAAGCCGATACCCTCAAAATTCAACCATTTTTACAAAACATCTACGAAGGTAACATCATAGAAAATCAAGTTTATTTTTTAGATACTACTGCTCGTAAATGGTTAGCTTATCGAGTTCCATTTGAAATGGCCTCTGAAAAAAGCTACCTCCAAAATTTTTTTTTGATAAGTGGTTGGAAATCTTTTAAGGTTCTTGCAAATGATAACGAAATCTTACTAGAAAATGAAAATCAATCTTTGAGAATACCACACGGAGCAAAATATTTGTTTTGTAATCAAGGAAGGCTATGGGCAGTACAAAAGAGAAAAGTAAATGTATATGATTTGAAGGCAGGTGCCGCACTAGACTCGTTCCCACTACAAAAAGATTTTTTATTTGCTGATTTCAACAGGGGGTTTTATTTGTTTGTTTATACATATGATAGTACGGGACTTTATCAAAAAACTTTTGATACCAACGGCATATCCACAGGAAATGAAACCAAAGTCAATTTTCAAAGAATACAACATACCAAAGTTTTAAGTCGCTTGTACGAAACTGAATACCTAAAAAATGTAGAGCTTAACGCTCAAAATAATGTGAATATTCCCAATTTTACAGAAGAAGTACATAGTTTTGATATGGATTTCCAAGGGGGAAGGTTATTTTACACTCGTAATGATTCTTTATTTGTTTTCCATGTGAATACCCTCAAAAAACAATTTTTACTTGCTAATTTTGGTATTTTGAAGAAAGGATTACATTTTTATAGTCAGTAAGAAACGATTTTTTTAATTTTGTAGTTAAAAATTTACGATGTCCTCATCTAAAAGTTCTTCCTTTAAGCGTCTATTAGAGTTAATAAAACCTTACAAGCCTTATTTCTTTTTTGCTGTTTTTTTAACGGTTTTAATATCCCTTTTAGTTCCTTTGAGACCCTATTTAGTTCAGTTTATTATAGATGGAATCTACCCTACAAAAGACCATTCATTACTAATATTTTATACTTTGATGTTATTAGGATTATTGATTTTTACGAGTATTATGCAGTATGTGCAAAATTATATCACGAATTGGTTAAGCCAGACTATCATGAAAGATTTGAGAGACAGGGTTTTCGAACATATACTGCGTCTAAAAATTCAATTTTTTGATAGAACACCGGTTGGTAACCTTCATACACGGACAATAAGCGATGTACAAACGCTTAACGATGTATTCAGTCAAGGTTTTGTTACTATTTTTGGAGAATTGCTTCAGTTAATTGCCATTTGGGGCATGATGTTTTATACAAGTTGGTATCTTACGCTAATTGTTTTGATAACATTACCAATGATTATTGGCGTTACACGAGTTTTTCAGAAGAACGTTAAAGTAGCTTTTCAGGAAGTACGTAAGAAAGTAGCCGAGCTAAATAGTTTTATACAGGAACATCTTACAGGTATGGCAGTTATTCAATGGTTTGGGCAAGAAAAAGCAGAATACCAAAAATTTATTCATATCAACGAAGGTCATCGCGATGAAAATATTAAAACTATTTTTTATTACAGCGTTTACTTTCCTGCCATTGAAATAATAGCCGCTATAGGTATCGGGCTTTTAGTATGGGCTGGGGCTTATGAAGTGCTGGAATCAAAAGTTTCCCTTGGTGTACTCATTGCCTTTATTATGTATATTAACATGTTTTTTAGACCTATCCGCTTAATTGCAGACCAATTTAATACGTTACAAATGGGTATTGTTTCCGCTGAAAGAATTTTTTATTTGTTAGATACTAACGAGTTTGTAAACCAATCTAATCAGGTGATTTCAGAAGATGATGCTCAAAGCTTACTGACAAGCCCCCCTAAAATTGAGTTTCAGGAAGTATATTTTGAATACCAACCAGATATTCCTATCTTAAAAGGCATAAGTTTTACTGTCAATCCTGGAACCACAACCGCTATTGTGGGGCATACAGGAGCAGGAAAAACCTCCATTATCAATTTAATTACTCGTTTTTATGAATTCCAACAAGGAAAAATCCTTATCAATGAAGTAGATATCCGAAAATTACCGCTCTCTATTTTAAGAAAACATATGGCTATCGTTTTACAAGACGTCTTTCTGTTTTCTGGCAGTATTCTTGAAAATATTACTATGAAAGATGAATCCATTCCCGAAGAAGAGGTTATAACAGCCTGTAAACAGATTGGTATACATGATTTTATCATGAAGTTACCTAATCAGTATCGGTATGCTGTCGGAGAGAGAGGGAGTTTGCTTTCTGCCGGGCAAAGACAACTCATCGCATTTGCTCGGGTTATCGTTTTTAATCCTACTTTATTGATTTTAGACGAAGCCACTGCTAACGTAGATTCAGAATCTGAAATGCTGATACAAAAAGCTATACAAAAAGTCTTGAGTAATCGTACTGCGGTCATTATTGCTCACCGATTATCTACTATCCAAAATGCTCAGCAAATCATCGTACTAGAAAAAGGAGAAATTCAAGAAATTGGCAACCACGAGCAATTAATGAAAAAACAAGGAATTTACTACCATATGCAAATCAATTTAGAAAACATTATATCAACATAAAATGAAAAAGAGCTACCTATTAGGTAGCTCACGAAAAGTAAAAAATTGTTTAGTAGGGAGTACTACTTACATCACAGGGGAATGGAATCTTGTTGATTTCCTCCCATAAAAGTACAAGTTATAGTTGGCGTGCAAGGGTTAGTAGTAAGATTAATTACATTACTATTTCCGCTACAACCACACAATCATTATAAGCTCTTTCCCTGTTACATTTCTTACGTTGAGGTCATTATAGCCAGTTACGAAAGAGGTGAAACCTGGATCGGTGGCTACATCTAAACGGTAGGAGGTAGCTCCGGGTGCTGATGTCCAGTTTGCGGTGAAGGAGGTTGCAGTGATGCTTGTAGCGGCGTTAGCTGTGGGTGCGGAAGGTGCAGATACACAGCCCCCACAACTCATTTGTATCCATGAGCTACTGTAATTATCCCACCATTCATAATAATTTGAGGTTAAATTAAAAAATTAGTAAAGACTGCGCTGGCGAACTAATTGCGTCTCTTTGTGCTTGTGTTAATCGAGGGACTAATACCCCGCGTTCTGTATCCACTATCTCTAATCTCGCTGTGGAGTTAGGAGTGGCTGTTCCAATACCTACGTTTTGTCCTTGTAAACTACTTACTACAAGAGCAAGTGCAAAATAGTAAAAAATTATCTTTTTCATATTAATAGATAGTTTAATCCAATAGCAAATTTAATCTTTGTGGTTTTTTTGCAAAAGAGTAAGAAAGATTTTTTTTAAAATCTTACAGTCTATTTTTAAGAAAATATCATTCTATACCAAAATAAAAGCGTATTTTTTTTATTTCTTACATTTTAGAACTCAAAAAAAATATTATATTCAGAACAAAAACCCTTTGCAATAAAACAAAGGGTATCGTTGAAATACGAAAAATAAAAGAGAGATAAATTAAAAGTTAGGCGATAATGATTGATTAGAGTAAAATTTTTCTATGTAATCAGCCACTTCTTTGGCGGTATCTAGCACAATAAACAAATCTAAATCTTCTGGAGAAATATATTTTTCTCCGAGAACCGTAATCTTTATCCAGTCCACTAAACCTTTCCAATAATCAGAACCGACCAAAACAATAGGGAAACGGGAGATTTTAAGAGTTTGGATTAAAGTTAAGGATTCAAAAAGTTCGTCTAAGGTGCCGAATCCACCTGGCAATACCACAAATCCTTGTGCATATTTGACGAACATTACTTTTCTCACGAAAAAATAATCAAATTCAAGGAGTTTATCTTTATCTATATAGGGGTTCGCAGATTGTTCAAAAGGTAGTTCTATGTTCAGCCCAACGGAATTACCTCCTTCTTGTTTAGCACCTTTATTGCCTGCTTCCATAATCCCAGGACCTCCTCCCGTAATAATTCCAAAACCCCTTCTAACTAATTCTGCTGCAATATCTACTGCTAACTGATAGTATGGATGCTCAGGCTTCGTTCTCGCTGAACCAAATATGGACACACAGGGACCTATTTGTGATAATTTTTCAAAACCCTCCACAAATTCCCCCATTATTTTGAATATTGCCCAGGCATCATTGCTTTTACGATATTGTTTATTCCAATCTTTTGTTGCAAATACATTGTTCAGTGCCATTTTTATAATTTAAGATGACAAAGTTAATATTTTTATTTCAAATCCATGATGCTTCCTCGTTTTTAAATAATTTAGTAGTATCAAATTTTAATTAAGTTCAATTTTTTAGGGTTAGTTTTCCACAATTTCAACTATAAATTTGCAACCTGAAATAAGAAATTAGCCTGATTCCGTTCAATTTTGCATTCTTTCGTCCATTTAAGGAAAAATCTTTTCAATGCATATTATAAAAATTCGTAATTTAGCGGTTTGAATGATTTATATCTTTTTAAGCCTACTAAAAATTGAAACGCGTAATATATTTATCAGGAATAGGGTTATTTTTATTGCTCTTTCTTGCTCATAGGGATAAAACTTTGAAAGGAAAAGAATTCAAAGTTTTTGATAGGTATTTTCGTTTCTTTGATGAGGATAGTAATGCAAGGAAAAGAAATTTAAGACATCAACGTAAAGATAATTTAGGAGATATTACTACACGGCCTGATGATTCTCCTATTTATCTAAAACAACCTTCCAACGTAGAAACCGTGATTGAATTGGCTCCCGATTTATCTGGCTATTACATCTATGAACGAGTGGGAGGTAAGGATATTAAGCCCCCCAGTTTTGTTCCGATGGACGAATTTGAAAAATGGTATGCCGAAAAAAAACAGCGTGAATATTTTCGTGAAAAAGCTCAGAATACTTCTGGTGGCCAAGTGGTAGGTTCATTGGTTCCGAAATTGAACGTTAATAGTAACCTATTTAAGGATATTTTCGGATCAGGAGTAGTGGATATTAAGCCGAACGGCTCTGTGCTTCTAGATTTCGCAATCCGTACTAACCGCATGAAAAACCCTAATCTTTCTTTACGCCAACAAAGAAATACAAGTTTTAATTTTGACCAACAGATACAATTAAACGTAGTAGGAAAAGTAGGAGAAAAACTAAAACTCAATACGAACTGGGATACCAAATCACAATTCAATTTTGAAAACCGCTTTAAAATTGGTTATCAAGGAATGGAAGATGATATAGTAAAGTCTGTGGAAGCAGGAAATGTAAGTTTGCCTTTGAAAGGTTCTTTAATTTCAGGCGGGCAGAATTTATTTGGTATTAAGGTAGGTATGCAGTTTGGTCCTTTGTTTGTGACGACGATTGCTTCTCAACAAAAAGGAAAAACCACAGAAATCGTTGCCAAAGGCGGTGCTCAACAAACTACATTCGAGAAAAAAGCAGGGGAATACGACGAACAAAGACATTTCTTCCTCTCTCATTACTTCCGTTCACGTTATGAAGAAGCATTGGCTAACCTTCCAGTCGTTGCCTCGCCTATCAATATCACTCGCGTAGAGGTTTGGGTAACCAATCGTTCTAATTCTTCCATGACCAACAACCGTACCGCAGTAGGTTTTGTTGACCTCGCAGAAAATGATACCGCTCGCGGTGGCGTCTTCTTTAACCCCAACATTATGGCTACTTTTCAGCCCAACTCCGTAGCCCATAACGATGCTAATACTTTGTATAGCAGCATTAAAGAGGATGAAGAAGTCCGTGAAAGAAATACTACGGTGACTACCCTCGAAAATCGTTACTCCTTAAAAAATGGAGAAGACTTCGAACTCATAGAAAACATGAAACGATTAAATGAATCCGAGTATACTTTCCACCCCCAGTTAGGTTATATTTCCCTAAACTCCCGCTTACAACAAAATGATGTACTCTTTGTAGCCTATGAATACACCATCGCAGGGTCTAATCAAGTTTACAAAGTAGGTGAATTTTCTTTAGATAAACCTTCCAACGCAAAAAATTCTAATGTTCTCCTCTTAAAAATGTTAAAACCTTCTGCTGTACGTCCTTTCTTAAATAATAAACCCTATCCTACCTGGGACCTCATGATGAAAAATATTTATAACATCGGAGGTTACAACCTAAAACCTGATAACTTCCGTTTTGAAATCGTTTACGAATCTACTGATGGAACCGGCGATATTAACTATTTACCTACTTCTGACGTCAAGAACATCCCCCTAATCCAAGTCTTTCATTTAGATAAACTTCGTAACAACAATGAACTAGGACCCGATAACCAATTTGATTTTATCCCTAATATAACCGTTATTCCGAATAAAGGGCTCATTATTTTTCCTGTATTAGAACCTTTCGGTAGTCATTTAGAACGAAAATTTAATGGTAACCTTGCCGATATACAGCAATATTCTTTTGCTCCTTTGTATCGTAGAACACAAGTTGATGCTATTCAATTCTATCCCCAGTTGAACCGTTTTAAATTTAAGGGTACTTCACAATCTGCGATGGGCTCTGAAATCAACCTTAATGCCGTGCAGATTGCGCCCGGAAGTATTAAGGTTACCTCGGGTGGAGCACAATTAGTAGAAAATGTAGATTATACAGTAGATTACAACGTCGGTAAGGTCAATATAATTAACCCTGGTATTCTAACCTCGGGGCAAGAAATCCGCGTAACCTTTGAAACCAATACCCTCTTTAATATTGACCAAAAAACCATGGTTGGTACTCGCTTGGATTATCGTCTCAATAAAGATATACAACTAGGGGGGACCATTTTACACTTGAATGAGAGACCACTCATCAATAAAATCAATATGAATGAAGAACCTCTCTCTAATACCATTTGGGGGCTTGATGCCGCAGTAAAGAAAGATTCTCGCTTTATTACAACCCTTTTAGATAAGCTCCCCTTAATCAACACAAAAGAAATATCTTCGTTTACTTTCAACGGTGAGTTTGCTCAAATGCTCCCTGGACACCCCCGTCAAATCGGTAATAAAGAAGAAAAAGGTATTTCCTATATTGATGATTTTGAAGGAACTCGTTCAGTGGTTGATATGATGGGCGAGATTGAATGGAAAATCGCTTCCCGCCCTTACAGTTTATCCCCTGATAATGACACCGCAACCAGTCAACTCTCCTCTGGATATAGGCGTGCCAAACTTGCTTGGTATCGTATTGACCCCATCTACTATGACCAACCCCGCGAATTTGGTTATGACAATCAGTCCCCCTCCCTAAATGACCATTATGCTCGAAGAGTAACCCCTAATGAAGTATTCAAAAAAATTACTACCACCGCAGGTACCAACGTCCTTAGAACTCTAGATATTCGATATTTCCCCGACCAACGAGGTTTCTATAACTACCAAGCCAATTCGACCAAAGTTGCTCCTAACGGTAAATTTTTGAACCCCAAAGAAAACTGGGCAGGTATTATGCGTAGAACCTCCGGAAATACCGACTTTGAAGCCGCTAATTTTGAGTTCATAGAATTTTGGATGATGGACCCCTTCATTAAAAATCCCAACCATACTGGATTAGATATGTATTTTAATCTCGGTAAAATCTCAGAAGATGTCCTAAACGATAACCGTCGTGCTTACGAGAATGGGCTCGGCTTGAATAATCAATCTCAAACTATTTGGGGAAACGTCCCTGATATCAATATGCCTACCAACGCCTTCGATAATAATCAAGACCTCCGAAAACTCCAAGATGTAGGTTTAGACGGTATGCAAGATGCCGAAGAAAGAACTTTCCGTCAAGACTTTTTAACGCAAATTCAAAATACCATTACCGACCCAGTTGCTCTCAACGCCATACAAAATGACCCCAGCTCCGATAACTATCAGTTTCATAGAGATTTACCAAAAGGAACTTTCCTCCCCGATAGATATCTCAATCACAATGGGCAAGAGGGAAATTCTCCTATCAATGCCCCCGGCGAAACCGTCTCCAAAGCCGCTACCGTTATCCCCGATATCGAAGACCTTAACCTCGATGGAACCCTCAATACCACTGAATCTTATTACGAATATAAAATCCGTCTTCAACCCGACCAAATGAATATCGGGCAAAACTATATAGTAGATAAGGTAATTAGTGAAGTAAAACTCGAAAATGGTAGAACCGAAACCGTTACCTGGTATCAGTTCCGTGTCCCTTTAAGAATGGGAACTCCCGTGAACGGTATTCAGGACTTTAAAGCTATCGATTTCATTAGAATGTATTTTACAAATGCCTCCGAAGAAGTGTTCTTACGTTTTGCTCGTTTGCAACTGGTTGCTACTCAATGGCGTAGCTTCAGAGAATACTTAGGACCTGATGGTCCTACTACCTTGCCTGAACCTAATGCGGATAATACTTTCTTTGAACTAGGAACTATCAATATTGAAGATAATGGTGACCGCTACGTGATGCCTCCAAGAATACAAAGACAAGCCGTCCCTGGCGCTATCGGAACAGGTATCCTCCAAAATGAACAATCCCTCGTACTAAGAACTTGTAACTTGCAAGATGGTGATGCTCGTGGTGCCTTCAAAATCGTCAACTTTGATATGCGTAACTACAAAAACCTAAAAATGTGGATACACGCTATCCCAAATTTCGCAGGCTCTGTTCCCCCGAATTTTAACAATTGCGGCGACTTAAAAGTCTTCTTACGTATTGGTACTGACCTCACCAATAATTATTATGAATACGAGATGCCCGTTTGTCCTTCCGATCCTAACTCTACTGCCCAAATGGAAGTATGGAAAAATGAAATGGTTGTAAGCCTCAGCCAATTAAACCTCACCAAACAAAAAAGAAATGACCTCTTCAATCAAGGTTTAATTACTTATAACGACTTGTATTCCTACACGAATGAGTTAGGGCATAGAATTACTATCATCGGTAATCCCCAGTTAAGTAATGTAAAAAGTATCATGGTGGGCGTACGAAATCCACAAGATAATGGTCTACCACAATGCATAGAAGTATGGTTCAATGAATTAAGGGCTACGGACTTTGATGAATTTCCAGGTTATGCGGCTAATGGTAGGCTTAATCTAAAACTTGCGGATATTGCTAACGTATCCCTTTCAGGGCAAAGAATGACCCCAGGCTTCGGCTCTATAGAAAAAAAATTAAATGAACGCTCCCGTGAAGACCTCAAACAATATGATATCACTGGAAATGTCCAACTCGGTAAATTTATTCCTAAAAAAATTGGTATAGACCTACCTATGTATTTCACCTATGGGGAGCGATTAGTAACTCCTCAATTTAATCCCCTTGACCCCGACATCAAAGCCAAAGATGCTATTGCCGCTCAACCCACAGAAAACCGTAAAATAGAACTCCAGCAAGCCTTCGAAGATTACACCCAAAATAGAAGTATTTCTTTCAATAATGTCCGTAAACTGAAACCACAAGGAAAAAAGAAGTCTTATTTGTGGGATATTTCTAATTTCACGTTTACAGCCGGCTATAACGAACAGTTCCATAGAAGTTCCACCATTAGTAATCGTACTACTAAACAATGGATTGCTGGAATAGACTATACTTATAATTTTCAAAGTAAACCTTTTGAACCTTTCAAAAAATCACAAAAGAAAAATCTTATTACTGCCTTCAATATCAACTTTTTACCTAAAACGATTTCGGTGCGTTTAGACGCTAATCGTAAATATGAAGAAAATCAGTTAAGAACCCTTTTAGGAAGAGCCCCCATCGCCCCAACTTATAACCAAAATTTCTTAATCAATCGTACGTACAACTTGCAATGGGATATCTTCAAAAGTTTGGGAATTAACTACTCCGCTACCAATCAAGCACGTGTAGATGAACCGCTCGGACCTATTGATACCCCTGAAAAGAAAGACTCCCTCTGGAACAACTTCTTTAGTTATGGAAAAGACCCCGCTAACAATCGGTTTAGAACTATCAACATGGGAAGAAATTTACAGTTCCAACAAAATCTCAACCTTCAATATCGTTTACCTTTTAGTTATTTTAAACCCTTGAATTGGATTACAACAACCACAAGTTATCAGGCTACATATCAATGGCAAACCGCCGCTATACAAAACCAATCTCTCGGAAATACTATCTCTAATTCTCGTAATATTCAAGTGAACAGCCAACTCAATATGGCACAACTATACAAAAAATTTCCTTTCATACAAAAATGGTTGAAGCCCATTCCTAAAAAGAACATAATATCCAAATCAGATTCTTCGCGTAAGGAAGATGATGATGCTTACGTGGGGCTGGCTCGTATTGGTAAGTTCATTGGAAACATGATTTTTAGTATTCAAACCATTGATATTAACTACAGCCGTAATCAACAAACTACTTTACCTGGCTATATGCCTCAAACGGATAACTTCGGATTGGATTTTGGTTACCTAGATAGTTTAGGGAGAAGTCATTTAGCACCCGGGATCCCCTTTATTTTAGGTCAACAACCTCGTAACCCCAAAGATTTCTTAGAACAAATGGCCCAAAAAGGCTTCCTTTCCAACGACCCTAGACTTGCCCAAAAGTTCATGTACTCGGATAATGAACAAATTACCGCACGAACAGCTTTCTCTGTATTTAAAGGTTTTAAAGTCAATATAACCCTGAATCGTTCTCAATCCGAGAACTACTCAGAGCTTTACTCTCGTCCTGATATCGGTTCTGATTTTACGCATTCAAACGAAATTATGAATGGTAATTTTAGTTCTACTTTTATAGGCTTAAAAACTATCTTCAATTCTGATAAAGCTTTTGCTAATTTTGATAATTATCGTAGAACGATTTCACGACGTTTAAGTCAGGCTAATCCGCGTTACGAAACCTTAGGTGCTTTAGCAACAGAAACCAATAGAGGTTTTTATAATGGTTATAATGGTAACTCTCAAGATGTTTTAATTCCTTCATTTTTAGCCGCTTATGGGGGAAGAAATCCTAAAAAAATAAGACTATCTCCTTTCACAAGTTTCCCTCTACCTAATTGGGATGTCAACTATAATGGGCTCTCTGATTTAGACTTCTTAAAGGAAATTTTTAAAACTGTCACCCTGACCCATGCTTACAGAAGCACCTATTCTTTGAACTATATGTCTAATATTACTGCGGTTGATACGGATAGAGATGGTTTTGCCGAAAATACTTTTGATAATGGGGTTGGGGAAGACATATTCGGAAATCCTTTGCAATTGCAAAACTTTTATTCCGTCTATAATATACAGGCTGTTTCTATAACTGATGCTTTCGCTCCACTCATTGGATTAAATTTTGCTTGGAAAAACGGATTAACTACTACAATTGATTTTAAGAAATCTCGTAATTTAACGTTTAATGTGGGAGCGTTGCAAGTCAGTGAAATGATAAATAATGAATTAACCTTGAATTTCAATTGGCGCAAGGAAGGTATACAATCACCTATCAATCTATTTGGAAAAGAAATAAATTTAAAGAATAATATTACATTCCGTTTTGAAGTAACGTTTAGAGGAATAAAATCCCAAAATAGACGTTTAGACGCTACTACGCCGCCTGAGCCAACAGGGGGAAATAATTCTTTTACAGTAAAACCTTCTATTGATTACATGTTGAACACCCGCCTAACTGCTCGTGCTTACTATGAGTACAATCGTAATAAGCCCGTTTTAAATACCTCTTTCCCTTCTTCTTTCAGTGCATTCGGTGTACAGTTTAGGTTTAGTTTGAATTAAGTAAGTATGTTAAAAGTAGAAAATTTAACCAAAATATATGGAACCCAAATTGCAGTAAATCAATTAAATTTTGCAATAAAACAAGGTGAGATAGTAGGATTTTTAGGACCTAATGGTGCTGGGAAATCTTCTACGATGAAAATGATTTCTTGTTTTTTGCCCCCTTCTTCTGGCAATGTCATTATTGATAACCAATATTCAATTTTAGAAAATCCTATCGAAGTGAAAAAAAGAATAGGATACTTACCTGAGCATAATCCTTTATATACAGATATGTATATAAAAGAATTTTTGCTGTTTATAGCAAAGGTTTATCAAATACCTAAACTAGAACAAGAAAAACGGGTTCATGAAATGATAGAAATTACTGGTCTAGCCCCTGAAAAACATAAAAAAATCGGTCAATTATCCAAAGGATACAGGCAAAGAGTGGGTTTAGCCCAGGCATTGATTCATAATCCTGAAATTCTAATTTTAGATGAACCTACCACTGGTTTGGACCCTAATCAAATCATAGAAATTCGTAATTTAATTGTGGAGCTAGGGAAATCCAAAACAATAGTTTTCTCTTCACATATTCTGTCGGAGGTAGAAGCTATTGCGGATAGAATTATGATTATTCATAAAGGAAATTTATTAGTAGATGATACCAAAGCCAATCTGCAAAATCAAGCAAAATCTGAGAATGTATATCGTTTAGAAGTAGAAAAAGCGGGATTGAATTTAGATAGTTTAAAACAATTCGAAGGATTCATTGGGTTAGATAAAATTTCAGAAACGCAGTTTTTAATTAAGTCTGATAAAAATTTAGATTTACGTAAAATTTTATTTGAAATGTGCAACCAACAAGAGAATCCAATTTTGTCTTTGAATAAAGAGAGTATGAGTTTAGAAGCTATCTTTAAAAAAATGACTAACAACTAAATAGAAAAAACGATTTTTAATTTTTTTGTTGGTTATTCAAATAAAAGCATTATTTTTGCGGCACTAAAAATAAAAAAGTGACAAAAGCAGATATCATCAACGAGATTGCGAAAAAGACAGGTTTAGATAAAGTAGATGTATCCAATACTGTCGAGGCTTTTATTCGAGTCTTGAAAGCCTCTATGGCTGAAGGAGAAAATATCTATATTAGAGGTTTCGGGAGTTTTGTGATTAAAAAAAGAGCAAAAAAAGTTGCTAGAATTATATCACAAGATAAGCCTATTGTAATTGATGAGCATTTTATTCCCAGTTTTAAACCTGCTAAAATTTTTGTTAGTAGAGTTAAGGAAAGTCCCAAAGTAAAAGAAAAGTACTTAGCTCAGGCTGAAAAGAAAGATAAAAGAAAAAAAACTAACAATTAATGAAAAGTACAGTAAATCTCCGTTTAAAGCATTTTATTGTTATTGGAATAACCTTTATTGTTTTTTGGGGCTTACTTACTATTGATAGAACTTCTATTCAGACCTCTAAAACTTCTATTCAGAATGATAATGACAATAGAAATACTAACTCTTCATTAAGCATTGCTGATGAAAGCGTACAAAAAGAATTAGAACAGTTAGAAAATAAGTTCAAAAATGAAAATTTACCTTCAAAAAAATTAGAAATTCTCAATCAGCTTGTAGCTTTATCTTTGAGTAAGAATTTATTAGTAAATGCTGTTGATTATCAGAGAAAGATAGTTAATATAAGTCGCAATCCAGCTGATATAATTAAGCTTGGGGAACTTGCTTTAATGGGATTAGATAATGTAACGTTGGATTCGTTGCAGTATGTTACCATGCATAGTACAGCACAGGAGAGTTTTAAAGAACTTTTAGAGAAGGAGCCAGATAATACAAATTGGATAGTTAAGATGGCTCTTACAAAAGTGAAGAGTAGAGATAGTGGAATAATTATGGAGGGAATAAGGGATTTAGTCAGTATTACTCAAAAAGATGGAAATCATTTTGAAGCAAATTTTTATTTAGGGCTCTTTTCATTAGAAAGTAATCAACCCCAAAAAGCCTTAAAAAGGTTTGAGAAATGTTTAAGTTTACAGCCTCAAAATGTAGAAGTTTTATTAGGATTAGGAGATGCTTATAGAATGCTTAACCAAAAGCAACAAGCATTTAAGTACTATCAAGAAGCTTTAGCTTATACTACTAACGAGATTCAAAAATCCAAAATTAAGTCTAAAATAGAATTGTTAAAACATTAAAATATAGAGAGTTATGCCTTGCGGAAGAAAAAGAAAAAGACACAAAATTGCAACACACAAACGTAAAAAAAGATTAAGAAAAAATAGACACAAGAAGAAAAAGTAATGGTCTATTTTCTTGTAAAAACCGATAATCGTGGAAAATGAATTAGTTATAAGTAGTAACGAAGAAGGTTTAAGGATAGCCATATTAGAGGACAAGAAAATAGCGGAATTACATTTTGAGAAAAAAGATAACGAATTTGCTGTCGGTGATATTTATTTGGGTAAAGTAAAGAAGATATCTCCAAGCCTTAATGCCGCTTTTGTTGAGATAGGATTTACGAAGGATGCTTTTATTCATTATCCCGACTTAGGTCCTTCTTTTTTAAGTTTAAATAAATATGTTAAATCAGTTATTGCAACTGAGAAAAATATAGGTTTTTTAGATGATTTTACATTATTACCTGAAATTGATAAAAATGGAAATATAGCCGACGTATTAAAAGTAGGGCAAATTATCTTAGTTCAAATTTTAAAGGAAGCTATTTCAACGAAGGGTCCTCGTTTAACCTGCAACATATCATTTGCTGGTCAATATATTGTTTTGATTCCATTTGATAATACGGTTTCTGTTTCAAGGAAGTTTAAGAGTCTAGAAACTAAAAAAAAGATAAAGCAGTTAGTAGATTCGATTCGCCCGCGAAATATGGGCATCATAGTTAGGACTGCGGCGGAAAATATTGAATTAGAAAAAATTAGAGAAGAATTAGAAACTTTAAAAAATCGCTGGCTTGAAATGTCTCGAGGATTACCAAAAGCGATTGTACCCATAAAAGTGCTTAGCGAAATGAATCGAACCACTGCGATTTTAAGGGATATGCTCAGCATAGGATTTAGTTCCATAATAACCGATGATAAAACGATATTTGCGGAGCTTCAGCAGTATCTAACCGTAAATCAACCTGAAAATTTAAAGAATTTAAAATATTTTGCGCCGAAGTCGGGTTTATTTGAATATTTGGGAATTGAAAAGCAGATTAAGTCCTCATTTGGTAAAGTAATAAACTTAACAGGGGGTGCTTATTTAGTAATAGAGCATACTGAGGCGCTTCATGTGATTGATGTCAACAGCGGGGCTTCAAAAAAGTCTGAGGAAACTCCTGAGGAATTGGCATTGCGTATTAACTTGGAAGCGGCAACAGAAATTGCTAGGCAGTTGCGGTTAAGAGATATGGGAGGAATTATTGTTATAGATTTTATTGATCAAAAAAAATTTGAAAATAAGCGTAAAATTTACCAAAGATTAAAGGCTGAAATGCAGCGCGATAAAGCTAAGCATTCCATTTTACCGTTAAGTAAGTTTGGTTTAATACAAATGACTCGGCAGCGTGTGCGTCCTGAGGTGGTTATTCAAACTCAAGAAGATTGCCCTGCCTGCGGAGGTACGGGAAAAATACAACCTACCATTTTAATATCGGATGAAATTGAAAAAAATATTGACCATATTGTCAGGCAATCAAAACCTAAAAAATTAACGGTGGTACTGCACCCTTATTTAGCGGCCTATTTCCAAAAAGGTTGGTATTCTAAACAAATTCAATGGTTTTTCAAGTATTTTAAGTGGATTACAATTATAGAAGACTCTTCGTTTACGTTACAGCAGGTTAGGTATTTGAATGAACATGGAGAGGAGATTAAGTTTGATAGGTAAATTAAAATTAAGGAGGGTATTTTACCTGGTTGTGAAGCGTGAGGGATGCGGAGGGCGCGTAGCGGCACTGCCTTTTGCTATGGAGGTACGACAGCGTAAAAGGATTGCTGAAACCCATAGCACCCCGACCTTTTGCTTTTCTTTTTTGGGGTTTTTGTTTGCAAAGGTGCACGCCCTAAACTATTATCTAAATCTATGGCTATCATTGGATTAGAAGGAATGATATTTCACTCCAAGCATGGTGTCTTTCCGGAAGAAGAAGTGCTTGGTGCAAGGTACGAAGTAGATGTTTTTATTACAACTTCTATCGAGAAATCGGGTAAAACTGACCAATTGTCTGATACTATTGATTACTCCAAAGTGTATGAACTGATAAAATTTAAGATGCAAGGTCGTTATAAATTACTGGAATATTTAGCTTTTCAACTTGCACATGAAATTTTAAATTCAGATAAAAGAATACAAAAAGTTAAGATAAAAATTGCTAAATTACATCCCCCATTGGGAGGGCTTTGTAATGCCACATCCGTAGAATATTCTACAGATGAATGCTAAAAATTTTAAATTACGATTTAAAGGTTTTACTTTTTTGTATTTTTACAGCCATTTAAATATATGCGTAAATTTTCATCAGAAGTTGAAGCTGCCAAACAATTTGCTACTGACTTTATACAATTAAAAAAAGAAATTGCAAGAGTAATTATTGGTCAGGAACAGGTAGTAGAACAAATGTTATTAGCTATTTTTTGTAGGAGCCATGCTCTTTTGATTGGTGTCCCGGGATTAGCAAAAACCTTACTCATTTCTACGATTGCACAAGTTTTAGACTTGAAATTTAATCGGATACAGTTTACTCCTGATTTGATGCCTTCGGATATTTTAGGTTCAGAGGTATTAGAAGTGGATAATGAAACGGGAAAGAAATATTTTAAATTTATTTCGGGTCCTATTTTTGCGAACATCATTTTAGCAGATGAGATTAACCGGACTCCCCCCAAAACCCAGGCGGCTTTGTTAGAGGCTATGCAAGAGAAGTCTGTTACTATTGCGGGGAAAGTATATCCTTTGGATTTGCCCTTTTTTGTTTTAGCTACGCAAAATCCAATTGAACAAGAGGGTACTTATCCGCTTCCTGAAGCTCAATTAGACCGTTTTTTGTTTAATTTGTTTGTAGATTATCCGTCTGAGCAAGAGGAGATTGAAATTGTTAAATCAACTACTACGTTAAGAGAAGTAAAATTAAATCATATTTTAGATAAAGAAACATTGATAGATTATCAAGACTTGGTAAGATTAGTACCTGTGGCGGATAATGTGGTGGAGTATGCAGTTAGGTTAGTACAGAAAACACGTGAAAGTAGTGGGAAGATGCCGGATAGTATTAAGAACTTAATCAGCTGGGGGGCTGGTCCACGTGCTTCGCAATCTTTAATTATAGGGGCAAAAGCTCATGCTTTATCTAAAGGAAAATTTTCTCCTGATATTGAAGATGTTAAAGCGGTGGCATTACCTATTATGAGACATAGAATTGTCCCAAGTTTTACAGCAGAGGCTGAGGGGATTACTACAGACGATATTATCCAAAAAATCCTTTGAAGATTTAAATTTTTTAAATTTCCATTTTCAAGCCATTTTTTGATTAACTTTGTTCTATGAAAAACGTTGTTTATTTTTTGGGGATAATTATTTGTATTTCAAGGGTTTACGGATCTATGTTGTTGGTACCTATGGATAATACACAAGCTGAGCATTTAAAAGCGTATGGTATTGCATATTGGGTGCTTGCTCATGGAGTAGATGTTGATTGGTTGTTAAATTATCGTGGTGGTAGTTTTGCGTTCAAGTATTTTCCTGAGTTTGAGAAAGAGTTGAATGTTCGTGGGGTTACATACAAAAAAATCAGTGAAGGAGAATATGGACAAATCTTACAACTGATTTCAGCGGAAACTTCTAATATGGATGCTGTGAAACTTGAAAAACCACCTAAAATAGCAGTGTATTCCCCCAAAAATAAACAACCATGGGATGATGCGGTTACTTTGGTTCTTACGTATGCGGAGATTCCATATGACGTGCTTTATGATGATGAGGTGTTAGCGGATAGTTTAAAACAATATGATTGGTTGCATTTACATCATGAGGATTTCACGGGTCAATATGGTAAATTTTATGGAAGCTATGCGAATGCGGCTTGGTATAAACAAGAAGTGGCATGGAATGAAGAATGTGCAAAAAGAAACGGGTTTAATAAAGTTTCTAAATTAAAATTAGCAGTGGCAAAAAAGATTAGGGAATTTGTGGAGGGCGGAGGATTTATGTTTGCTATGTGCTCTGCTACGGATAGTTATGATATTGCAATAGCGGCTGAGAATACGGATATTTGCGATGTGATGTATGACCATGACCCTCCTGAGCCTGGTTGCCAACAGAAATTAGATTTTAAGAAAACTTTAGCGTTTCATAATTTTATTTTAGAGATGAATCCTTACGTTTATGAGTATTCTGATATTGATATGACAAACCAAAGAAGGGTCCCGCAAGAAATGGATTATTTTACTTTATTTGAGTTTTCAGCGAAATGGGATCCTGTTCCTACGATGTTGTGCCAAAATCATACTACTACGATAAAAGGTTTTATGGGGCAAACGACATCATTTAAAAAATCTGTAATAAAACCAGAAGTACTCATCATGGGAGAACTTAAATCAGCAGGTGAAGCAAGGTATATTCATGGAAATTTAGGACGTGGTATGTGGACATTCTATGGAGGTCATGATCCAGAGGATTATCAGCATTTTGTTGGTGAGGAACCTACCGACCTTAAATTATATCCGCAATCTCCTGGCTACCGTTTAATTTTGAATAATATTTTGTTTCCAGCGGCTAAAAAGAAAAAACAAAAAACGTAATTTCTTAATTTTTCCCATTATAAGTATCAGGGGGTTCAGTGCCACTCAATGCAAAAGGTGTCATTAACAAAATGTATAAGTCCAACGAAAAACTTAAATTTTCTACGTAATAAATGTCTAACATCAGTTTTTTTTTCCATGAAAGATGGTTTCTTCCTTTTATTTGAGCATATCCGGTAATACCTGGTTTAACGAGGTGTCTTTTTTTTTCGGTCTGGGAGTATAACGGTAAATATTCTATTAGTAAAGGTCTAGGACCCACAAGGCTCATATCTCCTTTTAAGACATTGATTAGTTGTGGAATTTCATCTAATGAGGTTTTACGTAAGAATTTTCCCCAGGTAGTAACTCTATCAGGGGAATGAACATTTTCAAGAGGCTTGGGAGCTCTCATGGTTTTAAATTTGATTAAAGTAAATAATTTTTCATTTTTACCGGGTCTTTGTTGAAAGAAAAAAGGGTTTTCTCTTCGCAGGAGGAAAACTAACAGTATCAACAAGAAAATGGGGGATAAAAGAATGAAGGCTATGCTAGCGCCAAGAATATCGAAAATTCTTTTTCCGTAAGGGAGATACAAGTTGTTTAATCAATGATTTCGAATTCTGTTCTACGGTTCATTTGACGCCCTTGTTCGGTTTCGTTAGTAGCGATAGGGACCGATTCTCCATATCCTTGGTATTGTAAGCGTTCTGGTTCAATACCGTGTTGGATGAGCCAGTCTACAACAGCTTTAGCACGTTTCTCAGAAAGTTGTTGATTGTAAGTATCAGAGCCTACGTTGTCTGTATGTCCACCAATTTTAATTTTAATTTTGGGGTTTTCCACTAAAATCTTAAGTAATCTTTCTAGTTCAGCGACAGATTCTTTACGTAGCGTAGCTTTGTCGAAGTCAAAGAAAATATTTTTAAGGATAATTTTTTCTCCTTTTTTGATGGCTTTAAGTTGAATGTCTTTTTGAACTTCTTGGTAAGCAGTATTTTGGGGTATATCAAAATTTTCGGAGTGGAACAAATAGTTAGGGGCTTGGGCAACAATGCCGTAGTTTTTTCCGGAGGGCAGGGTAACGAGATATTTTCCTGAGGTAGAGTTGGAGGTTAATTCAAAGAGGGTATCATTTTTTTCGTTATCAATGATGTAGAGGGTAGCTTCAACAGGTTTGTTAGTTTGAGCATCTGTAACAACCCCTTTTAAAAGGATGAGAGAAGGGGCTGTAATAATGGAGATAGGAGCATCAGTGTTTTCTACTTCAATTTTGTTTTCAGTAGTTTCTAGTGCGATGATTTCAGGTAGTTTAAAGGTAATGATATAAATATCTTTTTCGCCGTAACCGCCAGCTTTAGAGCTTGCATAATAGCCATGTCTTCCGCTTGCAGTCATAACGAAATAAATGTCATCATCGGTGGTATTGATGGGGTATCCTATATTTTGGGGTTTAGAGAATTTACCGTTGGGTTTTAGTTCAGATTTGAAGATATCAAAGCCACCCATGGAGGAATGTCCTTTTGAACTGAAATACAAGGTTTTACCGTCAGGATGGAAGAAAGGGGCATCATCATCTTGTTCGGTGTTGATTTCTTCAAGGTTACGAGGTTCAGACCATCTTCCATTTTTCATCATTTCGCATAAGTAAATATCTCTACCACCTTTACCACCGGGTCTATTACTGACAAAAAATAACCATTTACCATCAGCAGAGACACAAACCGAAGGTTCGTAGTAATTGGTATTAATAGGTTTGCCAATGTTTTTAGGTTCAGACCATTTGGAGCCTTTAAGGGTGGAATAGAAAATATCACCGCCATTGTCATCACGGTAAATATAAAGTTTAGAGCCATCAGCGGAGAGAGCTATGCAAGCATCATGTCCTGTTGTGTTTATAGTGTTCCCCATATTAGTTCCTTTTGTCCATTTTCCATTTTGTTTGGTTGAGACATAGAGGTCTTCATAATGAAAACCATCAGGAGCTAGATCTCCTAAGCAATCTGCTCTGCGGGAAGTGAAAATCATTACTTCATCATCAGCAGTTACAACGGGGGCAAAATCAGGATATTCCGTATTGATTTCAGACCCTGCATTTTCAATTTTGACATCCACAGGCTTCTTGATAAGTTCTTTTCCGTTTCTACATTGCGCAATAAGTTTTTCGTAAGTAATATATTCTTTAGTGGTGGGTTTGAATTTATCGCGTGCTTTCGCGTACATTTTCATGGCTTCATCAAATTTCATATCAAAATGTAGGGCATAAGCATAATATTCTGTTACATCAGGTTTAAAATTAGGATTCACTTTGTAAACCTTTTCAAAGAGAGGTAAGCATTGGTCTCTTCTACCGATAATCCAGTAGGTTCTGCCTAAATAGTAACAGGTTTCTATATTATCCGGATTGATTTTATAAGCGTTTTCAAGATGGGGTAGTGCTTTTCGGTACTCTTCGTACTCAAAATGGTCTTTCCCTTTTCTTAACTCTTTTTTTTCATTTTGAGCTTGTATATCAAAACTCAAAAATAGTGCAATAAATAAAATGATTCGAAGCATTTTAATGCAAAAATTAAACGCAAATATAAATAATAAACTAGATAAGACAAATTTTATAGTTAATTTCTCTGCAATAAAGAATTAAATCCCATGCAAATAGGCATTACAGTAAAAATACTTTTATTTAAAAAAATCACTTGTTATGTTAGTATAAATTTACTAATTTTACGGGGATGCGGGAAAAGGTATTTTCTGAATTGTTTATTAGAGGATGACGAGGAGGTTCAATTTTTGGGTAAAGAATTTTTACCGGATACGATATCACATTTTTTGATTAATGAGAGCGATGAAGTAATCAATCGATACAAGATAATAGATATAAAGGGTC
>CALLNY010000086.1 GCA_938005475.1 uncultured Bacteroidia bacterium
CGTATTGCCGCTAATGGAAATGTAGGTATAGGAACTACTACTCCTAATGCATCCGCTCAACTAGAAGTCAATGCTACGAATAAAGGCTTTTTAGCACCCCGAGTGGCTCTAACCGCCGCAAACAATCCTGCCCCTGTAACCGCTCCCGCTACTGGCTTAATCGTTTATAACACCGCTACCTCTGGCACTTACCCCAATGATGTATCCCCAGGATACTATTACTGGAATGGTACTCGATGGATAAAATCTGTAAGCCAAAATATTAGTGTTTGGTATTATCCCCCTACCACTATTAATGGTTTCACTAGATATTCTATTACAGGTTCACTGCCTGGTGTAAGTTCCACAGACGGAGTATTTGTGAATTTATTGGGAGATTGGAATACTGTCCCAACTGTTGTTATTGAGCATGTGGAAGCTCGTACCAATGAAGTAAGATTCATTGTCTATAATAGAACTAATGCTACTTATTCCGGAATGGATTTTGTTATCACAATTATTAAACCTTAATCTTGGGTTATTATGAAGTATATAGTTTTTTTTATAGGCAGTTTATTGCTTGCTTTTTCAGATGTTTTTGCTCAACAACCTATTAGTGTAACCAAACACTCTAAAATAGAACAAAATTCTGCAGAATTAGATGGAATAAAAATAGTCTATATTCAATCGGAGTTAGTTCCTTATAATCCTAATCTGATAGCTCCCAAATCTATTCAAAAACCTGAGAACGCTCCTGTAGAAGATAACATAGTAGTTATTGAAAAGAAAGATTTAGTACCTTTTCAGGAGAGAGAGGCTTTCAAGCAGGAAAAGCAGGTAATCCCTAAGAATACAAACTCTGTGGAGCCCCCCCAAAATAGACACGAGGAACTAAAGCCTGTTCTTTTGTTACCTTATCAGCCGAGTGTGGGAAAATAAGTTGCTAAAAAGTTATTCTATAAAGAAAGCGAGAGTTTTACTCTCGCTTTTTATTTACACTAGGTAAGTTTACGAACAGTATGTAAACTGATTATTTTGAATTTAAAAATTCTCAAGTAATTTTTTGACTTGCCCATTTTTTTCTTTGTTTTGTAAAGACTTAATAAACTCTTTTACTCCGGGCTTATCTTTAAAGATACTTAAACTACGAATAGCGGCTAGGCGTAACCACCATGTACCATTATTTTCGGCTATGTTTTTGAGGAAATCAATTCCTTTGGTTTGAGTTTCTTGATTTTGTTCACTTATGTAACCAGCGAACTTTTGTAATAATCCAAATTTTTCGAATCCATCTTCCATGGTAGTAAAGAATTGTACCATAAAAACAAACGCTTCGGGTTTGTTTTCGTCCATTAAAATTTCAGCTACGGAGGATTGAACTTTTAAGGAACGTAAATTTTTAAGTTTATCTACATGTTGAACGGCTAGTTCGGGGTCAACTGTTTTTAAGGCACTTAAAGAAGAAGCTATGACGGCATAACTACTATCATTTAAAGCATTAACAAATAGATCTTTACAATCTTGTTTGGTTTTTTGGGGGATATCCATGGTGGCTACTGTCCCTAATAATTCAATAGCGGCACTTCTAACGCGTGCTTTTGGGTCAGTTTTAGCAAGATTCATAAGTTTTTCAGTGATTTTAGGCTGATTGACTTTATTAGAGGATGCGAAGGATTCTATTGCAATAATGCGAATGCCGTCATAAGGATGGTCTAATAGTTTTAAATAGGCTTCAATTACTTCATCTTCATCCATGTACAATTTTAAATAGCTATCTGCTTCTACGATTTGTTTGTAATTATCTGCATGGGTAATTTGGTATATCCAGTAATTTTTATTTTTTTGGATTTTAGGTTTGGTAATGAGTACTTTATCGGGGTCAAGGTCAACGTTTAAAGGGTTTTGTGTTAAGGTAAATTCAAAGGTAGTATCTGCGGTAGATAGCACGATGGGGAAATTTACTTTTTGATTGGGGTAAGCCACTTGAATATTGGTAGGGATACGATAGATAGGAGTATATTTAGGGTTTTGTTTTTGTTGTATTTGAACGATTAGTTTTTTATTATCAGGATTATATTGATAGTTAATAACAAGTTCAGCGTGCCCGGCCTCCATGAAGTATTGATTAAAGAACCACATGAGGTCTTGTCCTGTAACGTCTTCAAAAGCCAAACGAAGTTCAGCGATTTCTACATCGGTAAAGGCATTTTTTTTCAAGTAATGTTTAACTCCCTCAAAGAAGGCTTCGTCTCCGATAGTATGTCGGAGTAAATGGAGTACTCTACAACCTTTTTGGTAGGAATGCCCGTCAAACATATCTTCACGGGATTTGTAGTAGTAGCGAATAAGTGGTTCTCTTTTTTGAGTAGCTTCAGCGAGGTAGGTAGATAAATCATTTTCTAGTCCTTCATCGGCTGCCCATTTTCCGTATTTGTATTCGTTCCATAGGTATTCGCCATAGGTAGCAAAACTTTCGTTCAAAGGTAAATTAGCCCAGGATTCCGCAGTAACTAAATCACCAAACCAATGATGAAATAATTCATGTGCAACAATATCCTCAAAAGTGTTATCTAAATGCGAACGGTCATCATGTTGTAAGACACTGGAATGAATAGTGGCAGTAGTATTTTCCATAGCTCCTGAAACAAAGTCTCTTACAACGACTTGAGAGTATTTTTCCCAAGGATAGTCTACGCCCAATTTTTTTGAGAAGAATTCTAACATTTCAGGGGTATTGCCAAAAATCATTTTAGCATATTTTGCATATTCAGGTTCTACGTAGTAATTTACTTCAATGTTTCTCCATTTATCTTTAATAACAGCGAATTCGCCGATAGCCATCATAAATAAATAAGGGGCATGGGGTAATGACATTTTCCAGTGGTCTGTTCTTGTTCCATTGCCGTTATCTTTAGAGGATACTAAAATGCCATTAGAAAGCGTAGTATATTTTTTATCTACGGTAATAAAAATTTCTTGTGTGCAACGTTCATTAGGACTATCAATAGTAGGGAACCAACAGGAAGAGGACTCTGTTTCTCCTTGTGTCCAGATTTGTTTAGGTTTATTAACATCTTTACCAAGTGGGTTAATAAAATATAAGCCTTTTGCTTCAGTAATAGCTTCAGAACCTTCGTTGTTAAGTTCCTCAGGTTTTGCTATATAATCAATAAAGACTTCATAAGTTTCATCACGCTTGTAAACTCTATCAAGTTGAATACGAATTTTTTCATGGTTATAGGTATATTTTAGTTCTTTTTGTTGATTTTTTTGTATTAGAGCCACTTTGTTAATTTGGAAGCCTTTAGCATCTAAGATTAGGGAATCTGTTGGGTAGAAATAAGGTTTTAAGGTTAAGTTTGCTTTACCGTAGAGCCATTGTTTTTCCCAATCAAAACTTACTTGTAGCTTGGTATGGATAAGGTCATGATAGCGGGGGTAAGAAGGATTAAATTGATGTTTTTTAGGAGCCCAAACGGGAATAAATTCTTTTTTTTCAGTCTTTTCCTTCTCAACGATTTTTTCTATGTAAACTGTATCGGTTTTTGTAGAAACATTGCCCCCTAATTTTTCATTTTGGGATTTACTGGTTTTATTCGGATTACAACTCCAAGCAATAACACTAATCAATAAAAATAACCAACGAAAATTCATTTTGAATAATTTTGCATGCAAAATTACGAAATAACTCAAACCATAAAATTATGGACAGGATAAAAGGTAGATTATAAGGATAATTAGGTAAATTGAGATAAAAAACGGTTGCCTTAAAGATAAAGCAACCGCAAACGCTTGAACTCAAAATGATGAATTATTTCAATAATTTAAATAATTCAAAACTTTCTGTATCATTTTTAACTTTGAAACAAATATGCACTATTGTTTCGGATTTTGATATAGGTTGGAAGGGTACTAGCACTCCCTACTAACAAGATTGCACATAAAACAACTTTTTTCATGATTTTTTAATTTTAAGGTTAAATAAATTTGTTATTTTTACGTGGGTTTCAGATATTTTGTTACAAAAAAATGCAAAAAGACATAAGAATAATTGATAATGAAGAACTTAAAATTTTTTTACAGCAGAATGGAGAAAAATCATTTCGTTTAGAGCAAATACAAGAGTGGTTATGGAAAAAGCAAGTGAGTACCTTTGAGGAAATGTCTAATTTGTCCAAACCTTTGCGACAAAAGTTAGCGGAGCGTTTTGTGATTGAAAAGCTTAAAGTTAAAAGTCAACAAAAAAGTTCTGATGGAACTATCAAATTAGGTTTTGAGTTATCCGATGGCAACATAGTAGAAGGTGTTTTAATTCCTACTCCTAAACGTATGACAGCTTGTATTTCTTCACAAGTTGGTTGCTCTCTAACTTGTAAGTTCTGTGCTACGGGATATATGAAGTTGAAACGAAATTTATTTCCACATGAAATCTATGAGCAAGTAGAAATCATTAGGAAACAAGCTATTGAGAATTATGGTATTCCTCTTACAAATATTGTGTTTATGGGTATGGGAGAACCTTTACTCAATTATAAAAATGTACTTTCCGCAATAGAAAAAATTTGTTCACCGAAGGGTATGGGGATGTCAGCGAAAAGAATTACGGTTTCTACGGCTGGTATTGCAAAGATGATAAAAAAATTAGCGGATGATAACGTAAAATTTGAGCTTGCTCTTTCCTTACATGCCGCTAATGACCCAAAACGTAATAGAATTATGCCTATCAATGAAACCAATATGTTAAGCAATCTAAAAGAGGCTTTGCAGTATTTTTATCAAAAAACTAGAAACCAAATTACATTAGAATATATTGTTTTTCAAGATTTTAATGATAGTCTTCAAGATGCAAAAGAATTATACCAATTTGCTAAATCTTTTCCCTGTAAGATAAATATTATTGAGTACAATCCTATTGCTGAAGCTCAATTTATGAATACTTCAGTAGATAAAATGGAAATTTTCAAAAAATATTTAGAAGAAAAGCGATTGATTGTCAATATACGAAGAAGCAGGGGAAAAGATATAGATGCCGCATGTGGACAGTTAGCCATTAAAGAAATTCAGTAATTAGGTAAATTAAACAAAATTTTGATAAGAAATACTTTGTTATGAAACGACCTTTCTTCCTTCATAAAAAATCACACGGAGAACACAAAGATAGAAAAAAAAGAAAAAAATAAAAATCCATTAGAGTTAAATATGGAATTCTTCGTGATTACAAATTCGGCTTAAACATCATGGGATTTATTACTGCACAGCTCCAAAATTTCAAATTTAAACTATAAACCAATTTGATATATAGTTTTTATAAACTTTAATAATATAAGTTTTGATAAATTACAAGATTGGGGTATTACGATTTAATAAGCCATAGACTTTAATTTATCTATAGCTTTGGGTACACCAGTGGTGGCTTTTTCTGGAAAGGTATAAACATTTTCATAATAAAAAACTTGCGAAGAAATATGTGGGTCAATAATAAATTTGGGGGTTTTAGGAGGGACGTCTTCTAATAAACCTGCCGCAGGGTATACTACTAACGAGGTACCTATAACCATAAAGAAATCAGATTGTGCGGCAATGTCAGCGGCGGCATAGATATTAGGCACAGGTTCTCCGAACCAAACGATATGTGGTCTTAATTGAGAACCTTTCTCGCATAAATCACCTACTTGGACGGCTTCTCCTCCTATTTCATAAATCAAATTAGGGTCGTAGGTACTACGCACTTTAGAAAGCTCTCCGTGTAGATGCAAAACTTGTGTAGATCCTGCTCTTTCGTGTAAATTATCTACGTTTTGGGTAATAATTACTACTTCAAATTCTTTTTCTAACTCCGCTAGGGCGTAATGTGCAGCATTAGGTTGCACCTGTTGTGCTTGTGCTCTTCGTAAATTATAAAAATGGAGTACTAGTTCTTTATTTTTTTTCCATCCTTCGGGGCTTGCTACTTCTTCAATTCTGTGATTTTCCCATAAACCGTTCGCATCGCGAAAAGTACTAATCCCGCTTTCCTGTGATATTCCTGCTCCCGTTAGAACCACAACAAAAGGTCTATCGCCTTTCTTTTTATAACCATTCCATTGTTTCTCCGTGACTCTACGCATAGAGTGAACAAATTATAAATTTTGAATAGTTAAAAGTCGTTTTTCTTGGAGGTATAAGTAGATTTGAAGCATAGAGTGGGCATTAGCAAACTTATCCATAGCTTCTTTTAGGGTACAAACTTGGGTTTGTATAAATTCGGATTCGTCTTCGGAGCCGGCAATACGCGTTTTAAGTTCTTCAATCTCGTTGGGATCCATTTCTAATTCAGTGTAAAAATAATATGCACCTTCATCGATTAATCCTGGAGAAGAAAAATACATTTTTTGAGAGGATAATGGAAAAATTTGATTTTCAGAAACTTCAATACCAGTTTCTTCTTTAATTTCTTTAATACAAACCTTTATGGGGTCAGTTTCTGAATCACACATACCGGCAGGGTGTTCCCAAAAATTATCACCGTTCGCAACACGCCTTTGCTTTACTAATAACAAGTTTTTTTCACCTGTTCGTTGATTAATTAAAACGGTTACAATAGAAACAAAATGCCCCCTCAAAAGTACAACGGGTAAAAGTTTTTCTCCTTCTTGTGTTTGTGCATCTATTTTAAGCACTGTAAATAAAACGGAGCCATCTGGTTTACGTACAGAGCAAAGTTCTTCTAGATGATTGATTAAAATGTTACGAGAATTTAGTTCTTTTTTCCAAAGTTTGAATTTTAATGCATCTTGAAAATTTTCCATGATATTTAATTAAAAAAGTCGTTGAGGAGAACGAGTATCATAAGACCTAGTAAGAGGTACATACCAATTTGTTGTGCAATCATACGCACTTTGAGGGAAGGTTCTTTTCTTGTGATAGCTTCAATGAGCAAAAATACTACGTGCCCGCCATCTAATGCAGGAATAGGCAAGATATTGATTAAGGCTAACCACATGCTAAGGCTTCCCGTAATCACCCAAAATCCCAACCAACCTACTTTTTCTACTTGCTCACTTAAAATAACACCTATTTTTAGGGGACCAGCAACACTTTTTGAGACATCGGCTTCTCCTTTAAATACTTTGGATAGCCCTTTGATATTGTCACCAAGAGTACCAAAAGCCGCTTTGGTGCCGGGTCTGAATGAACTTATTACATCGTATTTAGAACGTTCCACAGGAATTTCTTCGTTTGGTGTAACCCCTAAAACAGGTTTCTTTTCAAGTTGAACTTTGAAATCTAATATTTGTTCTCCCCGCTTCACTTTAATAAGTACTTCTTTTTCTGCATAATTTTGGATAGTCTCCCGAATTTGAGAGAAATAAGTAATTGGGATTGTATCAATCTGAATAATTTGGTCATTGGTTTGGATACCAGCTTTTTCTGCGGCACTTTTAGGCATTACTTTAATAATACTTTTAAATGCAGGTAAAAATAAAGTAGAATTTTCTTTCTTTTTGTTAATAAACTTTTGTAACGCATCGTTGGGAACTTGAATTTTTAGTGTTTCATCGTTACGAATAACCTCAAAATAAGCATCGGAATCTAAAAAAATATTCGGATTGGCAACATCTTCTAAATATTGAATGGGTTGTCCATTAAAAGTCAATAAAATATCACCAGAACGGAAGCCCATTTCTTCGGTAATACTACCTTTTGGAACTTCAATACCATTTTTTAAATTTTTTACGGGTACTTTTGCTTCACCATAGTAAAATTTTATGAAAGAAAAAATCAATATTCCTAGTATCAAATTCATAGTGACGCCACCAATCATAACAATAAATCGTTGCCAGATGGGTTTAGCACGAAATTCCCAGGGCTCAGCGGGTTTACCAATGAAGTCAGTATCCATAGATTCATCAATGATTCCCGCAATTTTCACGTAACCGCCCAATGGAATAAGTCCGAAACCATATTCTGTACCTTTGTAGTTAAAACTAAATAACTTACGTGGCCAATCAAAAAATAAATAAAACTTATCTACTTTCATTCCAAACCATTTTGCAGGCAAAAAATGCCCCAATTCGTGTATTAAAACTAAAATACTCAAAGCCGCAATGAGTAAAAATACTTGAAAAACAATATCCATATGACAATGGCAAAAATACATTATTTTCATTTAATAACAAACTGAAACTTCAAATCTAGTTTAGTAAATTTGGGAATTTCTCATAAAACTTTTGTTACAGCCCTTTTGTCTTTTGGGTCTATTATTTTCATTTTAAACTCAAAAAATGATTAGGTTACTTTTAAAAATAAATATTTGATTATAAGGATATTATACATTTTTTTTAAAATTATACCACATAGTATTAAAAAAAAAATTAAACTTGTAAAAAATTTATGCTATGCCAATAAGAATAGTAAATGATAATGATGAAAATAACTTCATGGGTTCAGGACAAGAAGAAGTAATTTACGAAGTAAAAAAAGGGGATACATTAGGGAAAATAGCGGCTCATTTTTATGGTGATGCCAAGAAGTACACTATAATTTTTGAAGCGAATAAGCACCTGATTAAAAATCCTGATTTGATACAGATAGGTTGGAAACTAAAAATTCCAAAAATTTAATTCAAACTCTTTATGAGATGGTGGGTTATATTACTCATAATTATAGCGGTTTATTTTCTGTTTTTTAGGAAAAGCAAATCAAAGGAAGAGAAATTTAAGGACCCAATAGCACAGGAAGTTTTTAATAATTATGTAGAAACCAAAGAAATAACCCGATTTCAAAATCCTAAATCAGGGTCAGAGGTTATAATAACTCACCGAGGGATGCGTCATATTTTAGAAAGACATCACCCTGACTACCCCAGTGATGCGAATAAAGGAAAAGGTTCATTATTTAATTCTCAAACTACTTGCCAGCAAATTATAGAGGGAATGGAAAAAGTTTTGAGGACTGGGCGGAGAGTCCCTGAGAGAGATAGATATAATGAAGTATATGAAGGCATTACGGAAATTAACAGGTTAAGAATTGCTCATCGTTTAGTACTGAATCCAAGATATGGGAATAGAGAGTATGTAGTTACTTTCTTCCCAGTTAGATAGGATAACAAAACTATTTCATTCTATTCAGGAATTATGAAACATTTCTTTTTTGTGATGGTTTATGTTATTATTATTTTAAAAGGTAAGTTATTTGCACAAAGAACACAATCCATAGCGGCTTTTAGTGAATTACAAACTATTCAGCATCAGAATCTTCACTATGAACCTATGCTTATCTATTTTGCAGGGGGACTTCACCATAATTTAGATATTATTACCTCAGGTAAAAGTTACGCATTAGGAATAAATCAAAGTATTGCCTTTGCAAATAGTATGCAAATCAAACAAATGTATTTTTACGAGTACTTTTCCTATCTTTATGCACGTATGGGATTTATGGATAAAAATGATGAAAGTAGCATCCTTTGTATAAGGACAGGTTTAGGAGTGAATATTTACCGAGATTACAATAAATTAGAAATTTATAAAGCAATCGTTGTGTCCAATTATTTTATTGAAAGCATATTTGATTTTGGAAGACCTATCTATTTTCGTTATCATAGAACTTTCTTCCATCATAAAAGAACAAAATATGGTTTTCAAATGGGAATACTTTTTCCTTTATAATTTTAAAAAAATTTTGAATTTAATTCAACTAAACTATAATTTTACGACATAATTACAATCGACATGAAGTACGTTCATTTATTTATTTTTGGAATTTTATTTATTGGTTTACAATTTCTTTCAGCAAGTACTGTTCCATCGGATGGGTATGTAAATCCCTATAATTATGCGGGCAATACTCCTATAAAAAGGTCTAAAACAATTAAAAAGAAAAGTGATCAAAACGTTAAATTCCAAAAAATAAAAAGGGTTTTATCATTTCTCTCTGTAAAAAAAGCCTTAAAAAAGCCTGCTCCTGAATTTAAACTTTTAGATGTACTTTTAGTTTTATTGATTGTTGTTTTATTACTTATGGTCCTAATGCTTTTAGATGGATTAACACGTGGGTTATTAAGCGCTTTATTGTTAATAGCTTTACTTGTAATTCTTGTACTTTGGTTGTTAGGAAAAATATAAGTTCTCTAATTACATGAGTATAGAAAGTATAACTCAACTACGTGTACGATACGCAGAAACCGACCAAATGGGCTACGTATACTATGGAAATTATGCTATTTATCTGGAAGTTGCGAGGACTGAATGGGTTCGGCAGTTAGGAATTACTTATAAAGAAATGGAAGAAGACTGGGGCATTATGTTGCCTGTCTATTCTTTGCATATTGACTATAAATACCCTGCTAAATACGATGACTTACTCCTAATCCACACTTTTGTGGAAGCCCCCTCAGGTGTTAAATTAACTTTTCATCATAAAATTTACAATGAACAGCAACAACTAATTATTGAAGCGTCCGTTACGTTGGTTTTTGTTCAAAAATCTACAATGAAGCCCTGTAAACCACCCCAAAAATTTTTAGATTTATTATATGCTAAAACTCATTGAAAATACAAGGTTTGGAATTTGGTTAAAAGAAACGGATTGTCCAGGCTATAAAGGAGTTCCATTGTATTTTGTTGTGAGTGAGTTTATAAAAAACTTAATGAACCCCATTTTTTCACTTCGTGCTAAAGCTATGGCTTACAATTTCTTTTTTTCTTTATTTCCTGCTTTTGTATGTTTTTTTAGTATTCTTCCTTACGTACCCTGGGCTGATTTTAAACTCACTATGATTTTTTTGTTAGAATCTTTTTTGCCTAAGCAAGGTTTAGAATTAGTTGAAGCGATAATTTCTAATCAATTAGAACAATCCGGTTGGGGAATATTGTCTTTGAGTTTATTGTTAACCTTATTCAGTGCTACGAATGGATTTATTACAATTTTAGATTCCTTCAGAAGATATGACATCCAAACCAAAAAAAAATACAATATCGTAACCAAAAGAATTAAGGCACTAGGCATGTTTTTTATGCTATTCATTATTTTATGTTTTTACGTTGTAATCAGAGCTTTTGGAGATGAAGTATTGAATAGCTGGTTGGTTTCAGGGGTTTTTAATACAGAAAATATTCAACCTTTAGAAAATGTTTTCCATTTCTTTTTAAACTTTTTCTTTTTAGTGGGTAGTATTTCTTTAATTTTTTATGTAGCCCCATTAGAACATAAATTTCAATTTTTTTCATTAGGTTCCATCATTACAGCTATACTCATGTCTATTGCGAATATTGTATTAAGATTCTTTTTTAAATCTTTTAATAATTTGGGTATGGTTTATGGCTCTGCCGCTGCCGCTATCGTGTTAATGTGGTGGTTTTATTGGATTTCTATTATCTTGTTGTTGGGCTACGAAGTGAATAACAGCATCGAAGAAGTAATGAAAAAACAACAAGAAAAATCATTAATGTAATTTTTATTTTTTACCTCCTTCTGAACTTTTTTTGCTAAGTAGATTGTTTTAGTAACATGAACTTAGCAATATTTTTTATAACCAAAAATTACACGCCAGTTGTTGTTTTTTTATTATTATTTGCGTTTATTTTTATGAGTTGTAAAAAAGAAGATCTAATACCAACACAAACTTCACCACAAGTAAATAACATCGATACCGCTGAAACTAAAGAATATATTATCGTGAAAGTTTCTAATATAAAAGATTTGAAAGGAGAACTAAAAATAGCACTTTATGATAATAAATATAGCTTTGATAATCAAGTAAATCCAGTAGCTACTGTTCAAATTGCGGTTGATAAGAACGTGATGGAAGTAAAATTTGAAAACTTACCCCCTTCTAAAGATTATGCGATAGCAGTTCACCATGACGTTAATAATAATGGAAAATTAGATACCAATTTTTTAGGTATACCAAAAGAAGGTTTTTGTTTTTCAAATAATGCAATGGGTAGTTTTGGACCACCTTCTTATGAAGATTGTAAATTTGAACTAAAACCTAATACCTGTGTTATACAGGATTTAAAACTAATATTTTTCTAAACAAATTTTTTAGATTCAAATTTATATTAAATTTGTGCCTTAATTTGATAGCACATTTTTTAAAATGTATTTAAAATCATTAGTAGGATTTTTATTGATAGCGATTATTGCTTGTACGGGTGGCAATAACAATACAAAATTATCGTCTTCCAACGCTGATACCCTCAAAAAAGATACTTTAGAACAAGTTCAAAAAGAACCTGAAATTGAGTATGATAGGAAATTTAATGATGCGGCAAGATTAATGGCTGGCTTAGAACCTTTAGAAGGTAGTACTACTGCCGCTTTGGATACTTTACCTATCGTCCTAAAACATAGAAAAAATTTTAATCAACTATTTGAAAAAAAAGAGAAAGAGCAATTAATTCCTTTAAGAAAACTGGTATTAGAAGAAATGCGTGAAGCCCATTTATCTAATAGAAATGTTTATTATCCCTTTGCAGGAGCAGATGTAGTGACCATTCATACTATTTATCCCAATGCCAAAAATTATGTAATGTTTGGCCTAGAAATTGAAGGTAGAATTCCGGATTTCGATAAAATCCCTGCTAAAAACATGGAAAAAAATTTAACTAACCTTAATCAATCTATTTCGCATTTAATGAGTTTAAGTTTCTTTATGACTAAACACATGGCAGGAGATTTTATTAGGACGGATTTCTATGGCACAACTCCCATATTAATGGCTTTTGTTGCTAGAATGGGAAATGAAGTATTAAACGTTCAACATGTTAAACTCAATAAAGAGGGCGATATTGAAACCTATAACCCAGAAGAAGAAAAAATTAAACAAACTCCATGGGATAACATCGTAACAGGAATTCAAATCCAATTTAGAAAACATAAAAAAGCTCCTATCCAAACTTTAAATTATTTCTGTATCAATATTGCCAATGAAAATCTAGAAAAAAACAATGAATTTTTACTCTTCCTTGATAAATATAAGCCTACCAACACTTATGTAAAAGCGGCTTCTTACTTAATGCATGGTGCTAATTATTCTATTATTAAAGATAAACTACTTGAAATAACCCAAGTCTTGCTTCAAGATGACTCCGGCGTACCTTACAGATTCTTTAAAAATGACTCTTGGAAAGTTACACTCTACGGAAAATATAATGGACCCATCCCTTTATTTAAAGGACATTTCCAAAAAGATTATTTTAATGATTACCAAACTAATAAAGATAAAATCAGAGATTTAGACTTCGGTATTGGCTATGTTTATACCAAAGGACGCTCCAATTTAATGAAAGCAGAAAAATTAAAAGAAATCTCCTTTGCAGAAAAAACACCTAAAAAAGAAAATGTATCAAAAGAAAAAAACATTTTAGAAATTGAAATAACAACAGACGAAGATTAAAAAATAATATAATATGAATATTACGGCTAAACAAACCTCAGGCTTTCAGCTAAACGTTTTATAAGAAAAATGGAGAAAGAAGTTTTAGCACAATTATATGAGCATTTCTTAAATAGTTCAGGCGTAAGCATTGATAGTAGGACCTTAAAACCAGGCCAAATATTTTGGTGTTTGAAAGGTCCTAATTTTAATGGGCATGATTTTATCAAAGATGCTTTAAATAAATGGGCATATTTATGCATAGTAGAAGAAGAAGTCCCCGACGAAGTTTCCTACGGTTGCTTTAAAGTACCTAATACCCTCAAAGCATTGCAAGAACTGGCTGTCTATCATCGTAATCACTTAAAGATTCCTGTTGTCGCAATAACAGGTTCTAACGGTAAAACTACCACCAAAGAGCTTCTTAAAAGTTGCTTGAAACATCAATCCGCTTTTGTTTCTTATGGAAATTTCAATAACCACATTGGAGTACCTTTTTCTATCCTACAAATCCAAAAACACCACCGTTTCGTAATATTAGAAATGGGTGACAACCAACCCGGCGAAATTAAACAACTATGCAAAATTGCTAAACCTACCGCTGGTATCGTTACGAATATTGGTAAAGATCACATCGGAAACTATGAATCCATTGAAGCAAACGCAAAAGCTAAATGTGAACTCTATGAATATATACTTGAACACTCAGGTAAGATTTTCGTGAATGAGGATGATGAATACCTTAAGCCCTATGGAAGGTTTATTGATGCCTATACTTATGGCACTACGACAGGTAACCTTATCGGAAAAGTATTAGAACAATCCATCGGTAAACTAACTATCGCTATGAGACAAGAGAACTGGCATCAAGATGTAATTATTAAAACCCATCTGACGGGGGATTACCATTTATATAATATCCTAGCGGCAGCCCAAATTGCTATGTTTTTGCAAGTCCCTATGGGCGAAATTATATCTGGAATGACTTCCTATATCCCTGAAAATATGCGTTCACAAGTCATTGAAACGCACAATAAAACTATTATCCTAGATTGTTATAATGCTAATCCTAGTTCTGTAAAAGCCAATTTAGTAGCTTTGAAAGCCTTAAAAAATGATAAAAAACTAACCCTTGTACTTGGTGATATGCTAGAATTAGGAGTGTCCTCAAAAACTGAACATGAGGCAGTTGCAAACTATATCAATGAATTAGAACCTTATAGTTTTATAGCTATTGGAACAGAAATTCAAAATACTTATCAGAACGTAAATATTGATAACAAAATACTCTTTCCTACTATTGATGATGCACTAAATAACAACGTAGAGAATTATTGGGATGGTTCAGAAATCCTTTTTATTAAAGGTTCACGAGCAAATCAATTAGAAAGATTACTAGAAAAACTTAATAATAAACAAAGCGTATGAACTTAAAAAAATGTGAATGTGAAAAAGAGCGTTTTTATGATGCGAGTTTAGAACAATGCCCCTACTGCGTTCAATCTCAAAATGCTAATTCCCCCTTAAATAAAACGGTTATTATTAGTCCAGAAATCAAAACTTCCTATAATCCTGCTGTACAACTTTCACAACCTATCGCTAATACAGGACGCAAACTGGTAGGATGGTTAGTTTCTTTTACGCATAATCCCCTTGGGCAAGACTATAAACTCTACGAAGGTAGAAATATCATAGGCTCCGATAAATCTTGCGATATCGTTGTACAAGATAATTTAGTCTCTTCGAAACACCTAACCATCCTTTTCAGGGCAGAAAAATTTAAATTTAAAGATGAACTATCTACTAACGGTACTTTTATTAACGAAGTAATGCAGGATGAAGGAGAATTGAATGATGGAGATTACATCCGATTAGGAAAAACTATTTTCAAATTTAGAAGTATTTAACTAACAAAATGTATTTACGTGCCCTTCTTATAGGGATTTTTTTTAGTTTTCAACTATTAAACGCCCAAAACTACATAGGTAGATGGTACTTACTTGATTTTATGAAAGCTAGAACAGGTGTAATTAGCGGCACTTACTTCTCTAAAGACTCCGTAAAACATTTTATTACAGACCCTTTCCTTTCTGGTACTTACTTGGAAGATTATAAGTATGCTTATACCACTTTTAAACATCTAAACTACGACATCATATGCCAAAGAGATGTTAATATTATTTATGTAATCATTCTCCATTATGTCAATTTTAACAAATCCGAGATTTATGTCCCCTCTAAGTATTTTTATTCTATTGAAGAGGTCAAACAATATTTAAATAAAACTAACCTAAATACAGTTCCTTTTATTCCCATTTACAGCGAAACCTACCTCAAAACTTTACCACAATTGAAAGCTTTTCATACTATCACTCCCAAAGAATTTGAGAAAGTTATTTTGAATGCTTTTAAGTCGTTTGATGAATTTGAAAAAAAATATCCAAGCCACAAAGAAGTAAAAGCCAAAATACTCATTAATATGTTTATTTCTCAAGCTCTAATAAGAATGGGATATTGTCCTTTTGCGATTTCTTTCCCTGAAACTTTAATTCAAGGCGATAATATGTTGAAACTCTCCGATAGATTAGAAGCCTATTCTAAAAAATGGTAATATGTTTACAGGTATAGTCAAGCATGTTTTTGAAATACAAGATATTGTATCTCATGGTGATAATAAAACTTTCTATATTCAAGCCGCTCCGGACTTTATTGAACAAATTAACATAGATGAAAGCATTGCTCACGATGGGGTTTGTTTAACTGTTGAAAATATCTCGAAATCTCAAAATATTTATAGTGTTACCGCAATTAAGGAAACTTTAGAAAAAACAACTCTAAAAAAATGGGAAATAGGCAAAAAAATTAACATAGAACGTTCTTTAAAATTTAATGATTTAATGGGAGGGCATTTAGTTCAAGGACACGTGGATACTATCGCTCAATTAAAAAAAATAGTCCATCATCAAGGTAGTTTTGAACTATTTTGGCGTTACCCCAAAGAATTCAATAAATTGATTATACCCAAAGGTAGTATCTGCGTAAACGGCGTAAGCCTTACCGTTGTTTCTGATGAACCCGGATTGTTTTCTGTTTGTATTATACCCTATACTTGGCATCACACCAATTTCCAACTCCTTAAAATCAATGATTGGGTCAATATTGAGTTCGATATTATTGGAAAATACCTTGCTAAATGGTACAATTCATAAATTTTGTATATTTGCATCATGAAAATTAAAATTACTTTCCTTTTTATTGTAGTTCTGATGGTTATTGGTTGTAAATCTAACCCAACAAAGAATAATAATCCTCAATTCATGGACCACCTTAAAACAGAAAATAATGCTGATATATTAGAAATCAAGGAAACTTGCGCTGTCCTTTTAATTCCTGACAGCATAGCTATGAGTAGAGGAATAGAAAAAATCTATAAACAATATAGAGATGATGAAATCCTTCCTGAAATTGGCGCTGATGAAGCCATATATCGTGAGCGGGCTCGCAATTTCTGTTCAATGAAAGGACTTAAAGTCATTGAAACGGACAAAAAAATCCTTCTTTTTATCAATCAAAAAGGAGAAAAAAACAAAGTAGAAAATACATTGGAAGGTGTAGAAAGTGTATTATATTTATTTGATAACCAAAAACAACCATACAAAGTAGAAAATCTATCAACCTTCTCGGATGGAAAAGAATTTGAAGCATACTTCTCTAATGCAAAATGAAAATAATATTTCTTGGAGCACTTTTCCTTTGGATTTCGGGTTGTAAAGTAAATAATGATGAAGGATTAGCGGTTCTTCCTCCTGATACTATAGACGGTAGATACAGTACAAATCATCTAATAACTCTTCAAACCCTGAAAATTGATAGCACTATCACCAGCAGTTCAAGTATGCAGACCTTCGGGAAATATCAAGATGCTTTTATGGGCACTCTGCAAGCCGAAGCTTATGTTCAGTATCTCCTCTCTGGAACCAATGTCAATTTCGGTGATCCTTCTAAACTATCTCTTGATTCTTTGGAATTATGGCTTTTTGTTACTTCTTATTATGGGGATTCCTCCGAAGTTGCTCCTATCTACATCAACGAAATCAATGAAAGTTTCACAAATGAACAAACCTACTATAATCACTCTATCTTAAACACGCTCTCTAACAACCTCTCCTTACTCCATGATTTTAAAATTCAATTAGACACCTCCGGTAATTTCAAAAGAAGAATTCATAAAATTCGATTAGATAATGCTCTTGGCAACAAATTACTTTTCGCAAATTCTAATGATTTACAAGATAATTCTAAGTTCAGGGAGTTCTTCAAAGGTTTGAAAATTAGCTCAGGGCACCAAAATCTAATGGTGGGTTTTGATGTTATCTCTGATAGCTCACGTTTAGTTTTACATTATAGTGTTCAGGAAATTGATACTGTGATAAAAAAAACGTATAATTTTTTCAGTGACTTTGTTACGGCAGCCAAATTTACAAACTACCAACGAACCTATACTGGAACACTCTATGAACAAGTCTTAAATACTCAAAGCCAAGATTATGGTTTTTTAAGTTCTGGCTCTCAAAACCAATTATATATAAAAATATCAACGGATAGTATTCAGACCACTGCTGTGAACAGAGCTGTATTAGAAATCCCTGTTGATAGTACTGCTATCGGTTCTAACCCCAAATTTTTACCACCCTCTCTTGTTTTTCTTTACAATGCTGATGAAAACAAAAAACCGCAGGGATTAAATATGAGCTCTGCCAGTTATGATGCTGAAAAAAAACGGTATAGTTTTGTTATAACAGAAAAAATTAATAACTATTTGCGAAAAATAGAAGAAAATCATGGCTTCATTATAACACCAGTATTTCCGGGAAGCAGTGTTAATCGGGCTATTATTTTAGGTAATAAATTACGTTTAAAAATATATTCAACTCAACTTCAATAAATTATCATTATGTGTGGAATTGTAGGTTACATTGGTAATAAACCTGTTACACCTTTGCTCATTAAAGGTTTAAAGAGATTGGAATATCGTGGATATGATTCTGCGGGCGTTGCGTTATACCAAAATGGAGAAATTAAGATATTCAAAAAGAAAGGAAAGGTTTCGGATTTGGAAAAGTATATCCAGAATAAAGAACTTACCGCTACAGTGGGTATAGGTCATACACGTTGGGCAACTCATGGCGAACCGAATGATATCAATGCTCACCCTCACTTGAGTATGTCAGGGAAGTTTGCAATTATTCATAATGGTATCATTGAAAATTATAACGAACTAAAAAAACGTTTGCTTTCTCGTGGTTATATTTTTCAATCTCAAACGGATACAGAAGTATTAGCGCATCTAATAGATGAGGTATATAAGGTAGGGAAAGTGGCTCCTGAGGAGGCTGTACGTCTCGCTTTAACCAAAGTGGAAGGTGCTTTCGGAATTGTTGTAATGTGCTTGGATAAACCTGACCAATTAATAGTAGCGAGACGGGCAAGCCCTATTGTCATTGGAATTGGGGAAGGTGAATATTTTATTGCTTCTGATGCTACTCCTATCATAGAAAACACTAAACGTGTTATCTATTTGAATGATAACGAAATCGCTATTGTAAAAAAAGATGAATTAGTATTAAAAACTATTTACAATAATAATATTATTCCTCCTGATGTAAAAATACTTGAAATAGAATTAGATGCAATTGAAAAGGGAGGTTATGAGCATTTTATGCTAAAAGAAATTTTTGAGCAACCGCGTTCTATTAACGATTGTATTCGAGGTAGGATTTCACAAGATGGGTCGCAAGTACGGCTTGGTGGGCTTCAAGATGTTATGGAACGCATTTTAAAAGCTAATAGGCTCCAAATTGTAGCCTGTGGTACTAGTTGGCATGCAGGTTTAGTAGGGGAATATATATTAGAAGAGATATGTCGTATTCCTGTTGAAGTGGATTATGCATCAGAGTTTCGTTATAGAAATCCCGTAATTTCTACGAATGATATTGTGATTGCGATAAGCCAAAGTGGAGAAACGGCTGATACGCTTGCGGCAGTGCAATTAGCCAAACAACAAGGTGCTTTAGTGCTTGGAATATGCAACGTGGTGGGGGCAAGTATCCCAAGAGAAACTCACGCTGGTATGTATACCCATTGCGGACCTGAAATCGGCGTAGCCTCCACCAAAGCTTTCACAGGGCAAGTTACTGCTTTACTTCTTATGGCTATCATGATTGGTTATGAAAAAAAATCTATCTCCCGTGAGCAATCTTACAATTTAATTAGCCAATTATTAGAAATTCCTGAACTGGTAAGTAAAACTTTAAACAACGTAAAAGATAGTATCATAATTATAGCAGAAAACTTCAAACATGCCTCTAATTTTTTATATCTCGGAAGAGGTTACAACTTCCCGGTGGCTCTTGAAGGAGCTTTGAAATTAAAAGAAATTTCTTATATTCACGCTGAAGGTTATCCCGCCGCTGAAATGAAACACGGACCTATCGCTCTCATAGATGAAAATATGCCTGTTGTGGTTATTGCAACTAAGGATAAATCTTACGAGAAAATTGTTAGTAATATTCAAGAAGTGAAAGCAAGAAAAGGAAAGGTGATTGCGATAATCAATGAAGGTGATAGAACAATCCCCAAAATGGTAGATTATACCCTAGAAATTCCTCTCACCGATGAAAAACTCATGCCTATTTTATCAGTTATTCCTTTACAACTTTTAGCGTATCATATTGCAGTTATGCGTGGATGTAATGTAGACCAACCTCGGAATTTAGCAAAATCCGTTACCGTAGAATAAAAAGTCTCTAAAATTGAGCCTCTTTTATTATAAGGGGCTATTTTGTGTATAAACGATGAATATTAATTATAAGCAGGTGTTTGTTTATATTCTTTAGGGATATCGGAGGTTAGTGTTTTCAAAAATGCTATGATATTTTGAGTATCTTCTTCATCTATTGTTTTACCTAGTTGCACTTTTGCCATAATTTTAATAGCGGAGTCCAAACTTGCAACGGAGCCGTCATGAAAATAAGGTCCAGTTTTTTCTATATTTCTTAGGGATGGTACCTTAAAAATATACTTATCATTAGTATCTTTTGTAACTACGTATCTTCCCTCATCGATTTTTTTACTTCCTGTATACTCCCAATAATTAGCATAAACTCCAAATTTTTGGAACTGATTTCCGCCTAGTAGGGCACCTGTGTGGCATTGTGTACAACCATTGGTAGTAAAAGCTAGAAGACCTTTTTTCTCTTCCAAAGTTAATGCGTTTTTATCTCCTGCGAGATACCTATCAAAACGTGAAGGGGTAATTAACTTTCTTTCAAAAGCCCCGATAGCAGTTTGTAGATTTTCATATGTGATGGGGTCCTTTGTATTTGGAAAAGCTTTTTTAAATAAATCTTGATATAAGGGTACTTTTTTTAACCTATCTATTAAAAACTGTTTATTCGGGATATTCATTTCTACGGGATTAAGGATGGGCATTCCTGCTTGTTCTTCTACGTTTTTTGCTCTACCATCCCAAAATTGGAAGGAATGTAAAGCCGCATTGAATGTAGTTGGTGAATTTCTATCTCCAAGTTTACCTTTATCTCCCAAAGAGGTTGATTGGTTATCCACGCCAAAAGTGTTCAGATTATGGCAAGAATTACAACTATTTTTACCTTCAAGCGATAAACGTGTATCGTGGTATAAATGATAACCTAGATTAATCAATGGGTCATCTAACCTTGCTATACTATCAGAAGCATTTAAAACTTGAAAAACAGCTAATTTTTCTGATATTGCCGCATCATAACGTTCATGCTCTTTTTGTTCCTGATTTGCTTGTTGATTTCTTGAACAGCTAAACAAGAATAACCCTAAAACAATAATAATTCTTTTCATTTTATTGGTTTTGGTCTGATAGAACAATTTTAAAGATTAAAAAGTTCTTTAAGATAAAGTATGGATGATATTTGCATATTGAGGTGATGATAGTTCATAATATACAAACAAACCAGACTTAGTAGATTTTAATATACCAGCGTTTTTAAGCTTTATTAAATGGTGTGAAAGTGTAGGTTGATCTATTTTTGAATCGTTAAGTCTTTCTAAAATCTGATTAACGGATAATTTATGACATTCTTGCAAGATAAAAACAATTTTTATTCTTGTAGAATGACCTAAAACTTTTAAGGTCAGCGCAATGGTTTCGGCTTTCTCATGCGTTAGTTTAATAGTTTCTTTCATTTATGAGTATTTTTACATACAAAAATACGCATAAATACAGAATTTTCAAAATTTATTTTTAATTTTTTGTAAATTACTAATAATTAAGTTATTGATTTTCAATGCGGATTCAAAAGACCATCCGCCGATATGAGGAGTAAAAATACAATTATCGTAAGCAAATAATTTTTTTAGTAAGATTTTGTAATCTGGTGGTATATCCTTAAAATTTTCATATTCAAGTACATCTAATGCACATCCAAGCAATTTATTTTGCTCAAGCAGTGAAGGTAATATGTCCGTTTTTATTACCTGACCACGAGAAAGATTCAATAACCATATGGGCTTTTTTAATTGTTTTACAAAGTGTTCATCAAAATAATAGTAAGTTTCAGAAGTTAAAGGAACATGAAAACTAATGATATCGGAGTTTTGTTGTAGTGTGAACAAATCTGATTCGGTAACATATTCATTGGAAAAGCCGGATTTATATTTGTCATAGGCGAGAATTTTGCAATCAAAACTTTTTAATTTTTTAGCAAAAGCGGAACCTGTATTTCCGTAACCTATTATACCAACGGTTTTTCCTTCGAGTTCAAATCCTCTGTTTGCCTCACGTATCCATTGAAAATTCTTAACTTCCTGATTGGCTTTAAGAATATTATTTAATAAAGCCAGCAGTAAACCCATAGCATGTTCTGCCACTGCATTTGCATTTCCTTCATTCGTGGTTATTAAAGCTATATCTCTATGATATAAGGCATCTGTGTCAATATGATCTATGCCAGCACCCGCCCTAATAATATATTTTAAAGATTTCCAATAATTTAAAAATTCTTCATCAATACGTGTTTTACTTTTCAAAATTAAGACATCATAATTATTCACATATAAAAGGTCAATTCTTTGTTTTTCCGGGAAATAATCAAAATTAAAATGGTTTAGTTTTAATTGGTTCAATAAATAATCTTCAAAGAAGTCAATGATAGCAATTCGCATTAAAACAAAAAAGTTTTGTTCCTAATTTTAGCAATAGTTTGCTTTATGTTATTAATGATAACATTATTCGTAAAATTAAGGACACCGTCTTTTAGAATCTGCCTAAAAGATTTTTCGATTTTATATTGTTCTAAACAGTATTCACAACTTTCAATTCGTTTGATTATGTTTGATTGCTCTTCCTCGTTTAATTCTCCATCGAGAAGTTCTTCTAATTGTCTGATAATCAATTCGCACTCTTCTTGTGAATAAGGGGAGTCCTCACGATAAACTCCAAGCTTTGTGTACATTTCCTTAGACTCTTTATCTTCCATCTTGTATTTTATCTATATAGTTTATTGAAATTATTCTTCCTTATTTTTTAAGTATCCCATAGAAATGGCATAGTCCATGAGCTTTTCTTTCAGGATTTGTCTAGCTCTGTGGAGCCTGGAACGTACTGTACCAATCGGAATATCAATAATTTGTGCAATTTCTTCATAACTAAATTCTTCGATGTCGCACAAAACGATAACTGTCTTAAAATCCATCGGTAAAGAATTTAAAGCCATTGAAACTTCGTCACCAAGCGTATTAGAATATACTTTCTCTCTCATATCAATAGAGTTCAAATGAGAAGCTTTTCCTGTATTCAAGAATTGTTCTGCTTCTTCATAATCTACCTTACTAGGCTCTTTACTATGCTTTCTATAATTATTGATAAAACTGTTCTTTAAAATCCTAAACAACCATGCTTTGGCGTTGGAGCCTTTCTCGTATGAGCGTAAAAAACGATACGCTTTGAAATAAGTATCCTGTACTAAATCATTTGCATCATCCTCATCATTCGTTAAACGATAGGCAAAATGGTATAGAGATTTAATATGAGGTATCAATTCTTCCTCAAATATTTTATCATAAATTTTCTTTTCCTCGGGAGTATAAAGAGCCTGCTGATTTTCTTCTGTATTGAAAATCATTTCCTCTTCAAAATACTCCGAACTGATTGAGTTGGTTGGTGCTTCCATTTTCTAACTTTAATAACATTATCTTACAAAAAAAAATTCATGCATTTTGCTAAATTCTTTCTTAACACCACAAATATACGAATTTATGGAATTGCTTTCAATAATCGTGAACTATTTTACCTTAAACTTTATTTTAATTAAAAAATTTGTATGCATATTCTCAAAACGTATCAAAGACTACCGATTAGCATAGAAGAAGCATGGGATTTCTTTTCTTCACCTAAAAATTTAAAGATTATTACACCTCCTTATATGGGATTTGATATAACGTCAGGGGGTGATGAAAAAATGTACGCAGGGCAGATTATTACTTATATCGTTAAGCCTTTACTTGGTATTCCTATGGAATGGGTTACGGAAATCACGTATGTTCAAGAGCCCTACTATTTTGTAGATGAACAAAGATTCGGACCCTACTCGCTTTGGCACCATAAACACTTTTTTAAAAGCATTCCAGGAGGAATTGAAATGCAGGATATTGTTCATTACAAAATACCTTTTGGACCACTCGGTAAACTGATGAATCATCTTTTTATTAAACATAAACTCAAAGAAATTTTTGATTTTCGTTATCAAATTCTTGAACAAAAATTCGGTAAAATGTAAGTTTTTATATAAATAAAATACATTTTTTGTATTTAATTTCATTTTAATTGATATAATGTAAATATATAAATTACTTTTTTGTAAAAAATATAAAATTATTTTTAATTCTATGAAACCTTTATGTAATATTTTCGTATAAGTAAGTAGGAGGATTTACAAAAATGAAATCAATAATCTTACTTACACTTGTTACGGTTTTGCAGAGGTCAATGCTTTATAGTCAAACTATCAATGCGTACGCTCAAGTGACTGCCATTAACGGTAATATGTTAACCGTAGCGAATTTAAATGAAACTTTTCATTCCTTTTTAATAGGAGAAAAGGTGATTATCATGCAAATGCAAGATAATGTTATAGGAATAAATACGAATAATAATGCAAATTTTGGAAATTTAGACAACATACAATCTGCAGGTTTATATGAAATTACTACCATTCAAGCACGCCCAAATCTTACAACCATTCAAGTTAACCAACTAGTCAATAATTACAATATTTGCAATAATTGTCGTGTTCAGTTGATTAGTTTTAGAAAATTAGGGAACCAAGACTTTATTACTACTGGAAATATTACAGGATTACCCTGGAACGGAAATATAGGCGGTGTTATTGCTTTTGAAGTACCAGGCACCTTAATTTTAAATCACAACATCAACGCTAATGGAATAGGTTTTAGAGGAGGTCAAAGATCAAACGATTGGACTACCGCTCCTGGTTGTCGTGAAACTCCCTACATAGCAAATAACGCTAATTACGGCTTTAAAGGGGAAGGGATTTATAGGGTTACTAACAATACTTACCGAAATTGTCGTGGAAGGATATTAAATGGGGGTGGTGGCGGTAATGACCATAACGGCGGTGGTGGCGGAGGTGGAAACTTTACGCAAGGAGGTCTCGGTGGCTACGGTTGGGATAATGGAAATACTTGCCCTCATAGTGCAGGAGGTTTAGGGGGGCTAGCGCTAAGTAATTTTATTAACGTGAACCGCATATTTATGGGCGGTGGTGGCGGCGGTGGTCAACAAAACAATTCCGTAGGCACCAACGGTGGTAACGGCGGCGGAATCATCTACATCAAAGCTCAAGCTATTCAAACCAACGGTACAGGTACTCGTTTTATATCCGCTAATGGTGTTAACACGCTTAATGGCGGACATGATGCAACAGGTGGCGGCGGAGCAGGAGGTAGTATTATTCTTAATATCCCTTTCTATCAAATTGCTAATACTTGTCCTTTATTTGTACAGACTAATGGAGGGAATACGGGCAATGTCGGGCATGCTCAATTCCATGGAGCAGGCGGCGCAGGCGCAAAAGGTCCTATCTTCTTCTACACCTTCTCAAAACCTCAAAACGTCTTCCCCGAAGCTAATAATGGTACACCAGGCTGTAATAATAACGCAAATCCCTGTATCTCCTTCGGAGGTGAAGCTACCCCAGGTGATGCCATCTTCTACCTTGGTAATAATATCACGTTATCTACTACTCAAATCTCCCTAAATGCTTCCTTAAATCCTTACAACCAAGCCCTACTTACTTGCAACATCATCAACCCTTCTAACTCCCTCGATAAACTTATACTCATGAAATCCCATAACCTCATAGAATGGACCGAAATTAACCAAACCCCTTTTCATACCGCTACCTTAACTTACCTCTTCAAAGACAATGACTTAAAAGAAAACCAATACTATCAAGTCATCATTATAGAGAATAATGGTAAGTTTCAATATTCTAATATAGTTAACTTGTCTATCACAGATGACCTAAAATGGTATATAGCTCCTAATCCATTTCATGAACAAATTCTCATAGAAATTGCTGAACCTATTCAATCAATTAAAATCTATGATATTCAAGGAAATCTAATCTATTATCAAGAAAATCTGAATGAAATTCAAAAAAGGATTGATACAGAAAACTTCGCCGCAGGTACATACCTTATTGAAATTTACTCCGAACAACACCATTGGATAAAAAAAATGATAAAAAATTAAATTCATTTGCGTAATGCACCAGCTTAATATTCTTTTATAGATTTAGGTTGGTGCATGTATAAAAAACATTAGATAGATTTAACAACATTTAAAAAAATTGTATCTTTGCATTTCATGAAAAAGTACTCCAAAGAAATTCAAGTCGGAATTTTGACAGTGGTGGTAATTGTAATGTTTATTATTGGAATGAACTATTTAAAAGGTACTTCTTTTTTTCAGACCCGTATCTATTTGAGTGCCAAATATAAAAAAATAGAAGGTTTAATGGTGGGAGGCAAAGTGTTGTACAATGGTTACCAAATGGGGCAGGTTCGCTCTATCTATATAGACCCCCAATCTAAAGATATCGTAGTAACTTTTGACATAGCTCACCTCTTTGATATCCCCAAAAACTCTATTGCTATGATTCATTCTACCGATTTTTTAGGTACAAAAGGTATTCAACTATTATTAGGAAATGGAGAACCATGCGTATCAGGAGATACGCTTCGTGATTCTATTGAGGTGGGTATGGTCGATAAAGCAATGACAGAAATAGAACCCGTCAAAGTAAAATTAGAAAGTACTTTAACCGAAGTTAACCTTTTGGCTAAATCTATCCGAAACGTCATTGAAGATTCTACCCATTATCGTATTCAAACTATGTTAGCAAATTTCCAAAAAACTACTCATCATTTAGCGCAGGTCTCTCAAAAACTACCTCAAATTTTCATCAAATTGGATACTATTGCTACCAACACCACCACTATAACGAGTGCTTTGGCTCAAGAAAAGGAAAATATTCAAAAAATTGTTCGTAACGCAATGCTACTATCAGACTCTCTTGCCGCTGGTGCTGGTGATATAAAGCAACTTATGCAAAGTGCTCAAAAAACCCTATCAGAACTACAAACAATAGTTAGAACTATTAACAACGGTGAAGGTACTATCGGTAAACTCCTCAAAGGAGATGAACTACATCAATCCATTGTCAAAACTACGGAGAGCCTTAACGCTTTGTTAATAGAATTTAAAGAGCATCCTAAACGCTTTGTGCATTTTTCACTCTTCGGTAAAAAAGATAAACCACAAAATAACCTCAAAAAATAATACCATGAATACTGAACAACTCTACTTTGAGATTATTGACCAATGTAAAGCGCTTTTTATAAAAAAAAATCATGATTATGGTACTTCTTGGACTTTGTTCAGGCTACCTTCTTTAACAGACCAAATCTATATTAAAGCTAAACGAATACGTTCTATTGAAGAATCTCATCTCAATTTAGTAGGAGAAGACATCGAAAATGAATATAAAGGCATTATCAATTACAGTTTAATGGCTTTGATTTTGTCCCATTGTAGTGAACAAAAAATCCAAGAAGATTTGTTAGAATGTTATAATCAACAAGTGAAATTATGTTATGAAACGATGTTAAAAAAAAATCATGATTACGGAGAAGCTTGGCGTGAAATGCGTATTCCTTCTTTTACCGACATGATTTTAGTTAAATTAGCAAGAATTAAACAAATTGAAGATCATCAGCAGAAGCTACTTGCCTCAGAAGGTGTTGAAAATAATTATATTGATTGTATCAACTATGCTATTTTTGCTTTGATTAAATTACGAATGTAGAAACAAATGAATTATTTAGTTCAGTTCTTATCCGTTCTTAAAAAATCAGAAATAGAAAAATTAAAGCTTATTCCTTTGAGCGGAAAAGAAAAAAAACTTTTAGATTTACTTATAATCTATAAAAATAAAAATCTGCCCAAAGATATCATTTTAGAAAAGTTACAACTTACAGAAAGTCATTTTTATAAAGCTTGTTCTGTTATTTTAGATAAATGTTACCGATTTTTATTTCATAATGACTTTTTTGAAAGTATTCGTTTTTTATCAAAGCGGGATTTATATCAAAACTTAAAACATGAAATCCTTAAGCAAGAAAAGAGATATGCTAATGACTTAAAATTCAATTTATTAGCTTTTGAATTACTTCAAAGAGGTTCCTATAAAAATCATGAAGAGAAGCTCATACAACACTTTGCTAATCAAATCAAAAATATAATTCAAATTTTATCTGATGAAAACTTAAAATTAGATTTCCTTTACTTTTTAGAGATTCGTAGAATGCGTTCCAAAATTTTTGAATTAGCCGCATTACAACAAACAGAAAAAGCTCTTTTTATAAAAAAACATTTGTTAGAACTTCAAAAACAGATTGTTATCCATCAACACCGATTGGCTTCTTTTCATTTATATCACGCATTGTATAACTATTACAATTTATTCAAAGATTCTGAAGGTAATCCTGAAAGTTGGTTAAATAAAGCATTAGAAGCCAGCGAATATGTAACCGAATACATAGAACCTGACGATATAATCAATACCAAAGCTAAAATTGCAGAAAATTTATATTATCAATCTCAATTTCATCAAGCCATTAACATTTATATACAACTAAAAGAAGAATACCCCCATATTTTTTTTGAAGATTTTTATCACCTTACTAAATATGTACAATTATGTTTTATCCTTGATAAATTAGAAGAAGCAGAAGCGATATTAAACCAATATTTTTTGGATTATTTAAGAATCTTACACCCATCAAGGGGAACAATGGCGGCTATCAATTACAGTAAATTATTCCTTCTTCAAAAAGATTTTCATGAGGCTAATCTTGTTCTACAAAAAGCTCGTTTTCTTAACGATAAAAATTTTTTTTTACCCTACGAATTTGAAATTCGTCTTTTAGAATCTACCCTAATTTTTCTTACACAAGACTTAGATTTCTTTTTCGATAACATCAAAAAACAATTTAAATACTTCAAAAGTAAAGGACTGAAACCCAGAGAGTCTAATTATATTAATTATTTAAGATGTTTAAAAAAATTATCCCAAAATAGTAGTAAAAAGTTGGGGAAAGAGTACCATAAAATTTATGATACCTTTCAGAGAGGTAGTTATGCGGTTTACGGAAAATTATTAAATTTGTGTCTTCAAAAAAATGAGTAAGAAAGTTTTATTGGTCATATTAGATGGTTGGGGCGTCGCAGAAAATCCCAAGTACTCCGCTATTGACCACGCTAATGTAGATTATTATTGGAAATTATGGAATAATTATCCCCATGCTTTATTAGAAGCTTCAGGAAGAGCAGTAGGATTACCAGAGGGGCAAATGGGGAATTCCGAAGTAGGACACATGAACCTTGGCGCTGGTCGTATCGTTTACCAAGAATTAGAACGTATAAGCAATGCTTTTGAAAATCAAACAGTAGAGTATAATAAAACTTTGAAGAGTTTAATCCATTATTGCCAACAAAACCAAAAGCCTCTACATCTGTTAGGATTAGTATCTGACGGTGGTGTACATTCTCATAGCAAGCATCTGTTACAAATCCTTCAATTTCTTAAAAAACATAATTTACCTGAAGTTTATATTCATGCATTTTTAGATGGTAGAGATTCAGACCCCAAAAGTGGTATAGGCTTTATTCAAGAATTACAATCGTTTACGCAAAAATTAGGTATAGGAAAAATTGCTTCTCTAATAGGGCGTTATTATGCTATGGACCGCGATAAACGATGGGAACGCATTGCAAAAGCTTATCATTTACTTGTCAATAAACAAGGAAAATCTTATCAAGAAGCATTGCAAGCTATTCAAGACTCTTACACAGAAAATATTACAGATGAATTTTTAGAGCCTGTTGTCCTGAAAGATTATCAACCGATACAACCCCAAGATGCTGTTTTATTTTTTAATTTTAGGACGGATAGGGGGCGTGAACTGACCCAAGCACTCACTCAACAAGATTTCCCTGAGCATCAAATGTTTAAATTACCCTTAAAATTTGTTACTTTGACTCGTTATGATGTTACTTTCCAGGACGTAGAGGTAGTATTTGAAAAAGAAGATATTACTGAAACTTTGGGAGAGGTTTTAGCTAAAAATGGTAAAAAACAAATTCGTATAGCCGAGACAGAAAAATACCCTCATGTAACTTTTTTCTTTAATGGTGGTAAAGAGGAACCTTTTGAAGGAGAAAAACGTATTTTATGTCCTTCACCGAAGGTTGCAACTTATGATTTGAAACCTGAAATGAGTGCTTACGAAGTGCGAGACCAAATTCTTCCTGAATTGCAAAATAAGACGGCCGATTTTATTTGTTTAAATTTTGCTAATCCAGATATGGTAGGGCATACAGGCGTTTGGGAAGCCGCTATAAAAGCCTGTGAAGTCGTCAGTAATTGTTTAGAAAAAGTCATTGAAACTGCTATAAACAATGGTTACGAAGCAATTATTTTAGCTGACCATGGCAATGTGGATAAAATGATAAATGAAGATGGCTCCCCTCATACTGCTCATACTACTGCATTGGTGCCTTGTATTTTGGTTAGTACTCAAACTTCTTATAAACTCAAAAATCTCGGTAAATTAGGAGATATAGCCCCCACTATCCTCAAAATGATGAACCTACCAATTCCAAAAGCCATGAACGGGGACGTGTTAATAATGGACTGAATTTTGCACATACACTTTAAAAGATGTAAAAACAATTTACCTTTGTGTGGTAAGATGTTAAAGTGGGCTATTCTTTGGGGGAACTTACTTCATTGGTCTATTGGGGTTTATGGACAAAACAATAAATCTATTACGATTAGTCCACCTATTTTCCAACCAGAGGTAATTACGATTCCGTTCTCTATTCCTAATGCAGGTATGGTAGAATTTTATTTATATGATGATATAACGAATAAAGGAATTTTAAGAACACAACTCATTTGCGAAAAAGGTGACAGTGTAATTACTTTTAAAAGAAAAAAATTAATAGAGGGCATGCCCTATCGCTATGATGTAATTTATAAAGGTCAAAAAGTAAGCGGTAAATTAAGACCCTAAAAATTTTTTTAGTTTTTTTTGTTTTTCGTATCAAAATAATGATAAAATTTGCACCACTCAATAAAAACCAATAAATACAGAATGTCACCTATGTTTGAACAAGAACTCAGCAAATTTGTACAAAGTGTAACTGCCTTAAAAAACAAGGATTGGGCAGAAATAGAACTTCCTGCAATGCAAGTTTTACAGGCTCTTTTTGAGGAAAGTGAGGAAATTCTAAGCAACATGACCGCTAAAATTCAAGAACCTTTGAACGAGATTGCCGTCGCAAGAATGGCTAAAGCTTTCCCTGACTCTCCTTATTACTATCATTATAGTGAGCAAATTCAGCATTATTGTAAACAACTAAACCTTGATATCAATCGCTATCTCCCAAGAGGTTGGTTTAAAATTACTTTTGTGCTTTCCAAAGGAATTAAGTATCGTGTAGTTTTTTGTATTTTCTTTCAGAAAGGGCAAAATAAAATTGTTATTCTACCTTTCCTAGAACATTTAGAAAAAATCAAATACCAAAGTAAAAGAGGTTTTAAGCCCAAAGATAAAGAACACGAAATTGATAATGACTTTGTTGCTAATGGCATAGATTTTGATAATAATCCATTTGTAGTTTCTGCGGATGTGGATACAATTCGCTTTGAAACTGAAAATATTAAAAATTTCTATTATCAAAAAGTAACATTGGCATTACAAAAAATATCAGAAATTATTAACCATTTGTTATAATATGAAAAAAATTAGTTTTTTAGTAGTAGCAATTTTAGCTTTTCAAAATGCTTTTGCACAAAAAGGCTTTAATTTTGGGTTAAACATAGCACCTGTAATTAGCTTAACAAAATGGGATAGTTCAAAAAAAGAATTTAAAAATTGGGATAGCAAGTCTCGTTTGGGATTCAAAGGAGGGCTTATGTTAGGCTATGGATTTGCTGAAAATGTAGGTATTAAGACAGGAATAAATGTATTATTAGCAGGGTTTTCTACCCAGATTAAAAATGTTACCCCTAATCCTACTAATAAGTATTCATTAACAGCCGTCGAAGTTCCTTTATTGCTAAAAATGCGTACTAATGATTTAGCATCAGGTATCCACGCAAAAGGATATTTTGGTGGGGCATTGGGGGTTAATGTGGGTGCTAAAGTTGATGCCAGTGCAAACCAAACTCCATTGTACGAGCAAGGTAAAAATACTATTACAGAGCATTTTCAACCTTTCTACACTTGGTTTTCCTTCGGTGCAGGAATTGATTGGGATATTGAAGGAGTAGGTATGCTTGATTTAGCTGTCGTTTACAATCTCGGTTTATCCAATATCATCAAACCAAATCACGAAATTGAATATACTATAAACTCTGAAACTAACAAAATTAAGCCCTATAAGAATTTAAGAAGTAGAATGAGCTACATTGGCTTAAATATTGGCTTTTGGTTCCCCATGGGCGGTAAATAATTTCTTCTGTTTATTCAGGCTGTCTATTACAATTGTAGACAGCCTCTTTTAAGAATTGATTCTTGTATACATTTATGTATACATTAATTTTAATCATTTTTTAATTATAACTTGTTAGATCAAAATACTCTACTGCTGAACTTATGATAGCACCTGAAACGGCTCCAATTACATTTTCTGTAGCGGCAGAAGCTGGATTGGGTGCCATTGCACCTCATAAAACTCCTCTAACTCCTCCGTTCCACGCTCCTATAATATCCGCTTTCGCTACATCACCAGGATTTTGTTTACTTGCGTCTAATAATTCCCACCAGGCATCATTTGTATCTTTCCACACCATTGTCCAGTACGCATAACTATGCCTTGCTACGCTTGCACTCATAAGTAAAATGACTTTTTTAGGAATCAGGGAGGTCTTTTTTATTTGAATAATCTGTGCAAATATATGCCCAAGGCGTCAAAGCTAAAAGTCCAAAAGAAATAACCGGGATACAAATAATTAACAAAACCTTCTGTAAATCCCAAATATTTCTCAAAACAAAACCAGAATCTATTAGGTCTATTAGTTGTAATGTAGTGATTAATACAACTGAAAAAGATAAACCATAAATAGTACCTTTTTTGAATTTTATTATATATCTTTGCATAATTGAAAGTGAATTACACGCATTATTTGCGTCTCTCTTTTAAAAAAACAAGGATTTTATCCATATCATTTTCGTAGATTATATAGAGAATAAATCCACCTATAACATAAAAAGCCCATAAACTAAAATCAATTTCTGTTAAAAATGAGCAACAAATAGTAACAACTGCGAAAATCAGGTAGAAAATGTAATAAGCTTTTTTATTAAGCCATTTATAATATTGTAGAGAAAGTAAAAAGATTCCTAATACAGTCCATATAACTTTGAAATATATGCTTAAAGTAGTATTTGTCAAATTATAGATAGCACTACCCCAGAATACTGCAAATATTAAAATATTAAAATATCTCATATATTTTATTTAATTAACATTTTTCCAATTTTTACCGCTAATCCACAAGAACCAGATATCGCGCCTCCTAACGCAGCCCATCCACAACCACTCCAAGTCCAATCCGAACCTGTTACTAATGAACCTACCGTATACCATACTGCTCCAACAACAGCCCCACCTACATCAGGATTTGCGGTTTCTCTTACGTCAAAATTAGGATTATGTCCACCCATAATTCCCCACCACGCATCATTTGTATCTTTCCATACCATTGTCCAGTACGCATAACTATGCCTTGCTACGCTTGCACTCATAAGTAAAATGACTTTTTCTTCTGCGTTTAATTGGGTATCATTAAGGATTTGGGTTTCTATGGCTCTTACACCATCTTTGCAAATTTCTACTTTTATAGGACAAGGTCCGATAGTAGTAGAAGGTACAACAGCTTGGGTTGTACTCGGCATAGCATTTATAATGTTTTGTAGATAATTATACGCAAGTGGTGTCATTTGGGTTGCAAGATTGGGAAAATTATTGATAATTTCTTGGTTCATGGCGTTTTAATAAATTATAAATAATGAACCATTCCATCTAATTTAAATGGAATGGTATTAAGATGATTAAGATTGAATTTTTTTAGCAATTAAATTAAGTAATCTAAAAATTAAAGCTGTAAAAAATGCTGAAATAAGCAGTAATGACAAATGCCTAAAATTTAAGTTTAAATACTCTTCAGTTTCCGTTAAAAGTCCATAAATATAAAAAGCAAAAGAAATACAAGCAAAGAAAATAACAAACTGCACAAAGAAATTAGTATTTTTAAAATATTCTCTGTAATCTTTAACTAATGAAGCAAACATTTTAAACATAAACTTACTATATTTTTTAAGATTTTTAAGCATTATTACATTATCGGTAAGCTTCCCAAACTTGAAACGCTAACTCTCCAATAGATGTACCTAAATAACCACCTATTGCACCTATTGGATTAAAGCCACTCCCAAAGAAACCACCTACTGCACCAATAACATCAGCACGCCAAACAGGGTAAGGGTCTTTATTTCCCTTATATCCACCTGCTTCATTCCACCACGCATCATTTGTATCTTTCCATACCATTGTCCAGTACGCATAACTATGCCTTGCAACGCTTGCACTCATAAGTAAAATGACTTTTTCTTCTGCGTTTAATTGGGTATCATTAAGGATTTGGGTTTCTATGGCTCTTACACCATCTTTGCAAATTCCTACTTTTATAGGACAAGGTCCGATAGTAGTAGAAGGTGCAACAGCTTGGGTTGTACTCGGCATAGCATTTATAATGTTTTGTA
>CALLNY010000087.1 GCA_938005475.1 uncultured Bacteroidia bacterium
TTTCTTTTTGAGTTGTCTTTCCTCTCTGGAGGATAATGTTTCTTTAGATTGGGCTAAATAGACACAAATTTCCTGGAACAATTCTGGATAAGTTTCTATAATGGCAATATTTTTTATGAATAACTGTATAATATTCAAAAAATTATCTTGGATATTCACAGCCGCAGCGTTGATAGCTCCTATCGGTGTATTGATTTCATGGGCTACACCTGCTACTAACTGACCTAATGCCGCCATCTTCTCATTCTGTATGAGCTGTGAGAAATTTCTCTTAATTTCTTTACTCAATTTTTCTTCTAACTCTTTTTCTTCCGTAATCTCAAAACGTACTCCAATATATTTGACAGGAATACCTTGATTATCTAAAACAGGCGTTATAGTAGATTTGACCCAATAAAATTCACCGTTTTTCTTTTTGTTACAGATAATTCCTCTCCAAACTTTCCCTGCGGAGATAGTAGCCCACATATCCACGAAAATAGAATCATCCTGTTTACCAGATTTAAGGATACGGTGATTTTTCCCCATGAGTTCCGCTACGGTATAACCGGATACTTCTGCAAACGTTTCATTAGCGAAGGTGATATTTCCGCGGATATCGGTTTCGGAGACAAGCGCAGCGTTGTGTAAAGCACCCATTTGCCCTTGAAGTTCTAATTGGTTGCGGAGTAATTCTTCTTGCGTAGCTTCCATTTCTTCCAAGTTCTGGCGGAGTTCTTCTTCGGTTGCCGTGAGTTCTTCATTTTTTTGAGCGATTTCAAGCTGTTGTTGAACCTCTTCCGTAATTTCAAAACGAACTCCAATATATTTGACAGGAATACCTTGATTATCTAAAACAGGCGTTATAGTAGATTTGACCCAATAAAATTCACCGTTTTTCTTTTTGTTACAAATAATTCCTCTCCAAACTTTCCCTGCGGAGATAGTAGCCCACATATCCACGAAGATGGCGTCGTCTTGTTTACCAGATTTGAGGATACGATGGTTTTTACCTAGGAGTTCTTCTACGGTGTAACCAGAGATTTTGGCAAATGTTTCATTAGCGAAAGTGATATTTCCGCGGATATCGGTTTCAGAGACGAGAGCGGCGTTGTGAAGGGCGTTCATTTGTCCTTGTAGTTCTAATTGATTGCGGAGAAGTTCTTCTTGGGTGGCTTCCATTTCTTCAAGGTTTTGGCGTAATTCTTCTTCGGTAGCAGTGAGTTCTTCATTTTTTTGTTGAAGTTCTAATTCTTTGAGTTTTCTATCGGTGATATCCTGACCGATCATAAGGTATCCACTAATTTTTCCTTCAATCCAGATAGGGGATATAGAAATTTCACAAATAAATTCCTTACCTTCTTTGCTTACAAAATTCACTTCATGTGTACCAGCTTCTAACCATCTGCGAAAACTTCTAATTTGAGCGAGTTCTTGAGCATGAAGGAAAGTCAGAGGAGTGGATAGGTTAACTACTTCTTCTTTTGAGTATCCAAGTAGGTTTTCTCCAAACCGATTCATATAAGTTATTACACCGTCATTATTCGTGGATAGAATGATGAGTGGTGCATTTTCTAGTAAAGCTTGCTGAAAAGCATGCTCTTTGGAAATTTTTTCAATTGCGGAACCTAAGTCTGCATGAATTTGTTTTATTGCAAGCAATTCATATGTAATATGATTGTTATTGCTAATGATTGATAAATTATCTCTTAAATTTTCCATACTTTTCTATTAAGTATTAAAATAAATAAAATGCAAGTATAGTAAAGTTTACAAACAAATGCAAATATTTCTTGTATTTTTTTTTTTTTTGTATTTTTTTCAATTTATTTAGAAATTTTTAAGTTTTATTAGATATTTTTGAATAAAATTTAAAGTTTCAGTCTGAGTTGGATAGAGAGTTCGGAATTTTTAGTATCATGAATTTCAGCGAGGCCAGAGCCAATGGTTCTTAGTCTATCATAATTAAATAAAGCATAGCGAAGCCAAATATCTATACTTTTGATGGGTGTAAATTGCAAAATAGCATAGGAACGAATACCTCTTCCATTGTAAGCGGGTATACTAAAAACTGTGGGTAGATTGTTTTCGTAAGCATAAATACGAGCATCATAAGAATTAATATCAAAGAGAGCCATTCTGCCAGTAAACTTGAATTTGTAGTTTAGTGTCCATACTAAATCTTGGAAGATTAGGAATCCAAGTTGTTTAGGTTTATATTCTAGCCAGAACCAGGAATGTTCAGCTCTGCTGTGAATAGCTAGGGTTCTATGAAGTTTTGCACTGCAATCAAGGCGTAAATTTTGTTTTCTACGAGCGATGAGAAATCTTAAATTTTCGGTTGGAACCTCATTGGTAGCGATATTTTTTTGTCCTTGGTCAATTCTATAACGGAGATAAAATAAGGTATTACGGTTAGGTTTGTAGTTAATTTGGGTGAGCCACTCCCATCCTTGCGAAGGATAGTTCACGAGATAACGGTACCAAGCAAATTGGTAATGGTCAATATAGGAAGCGATTTGCCATTTAGAATGGGGCGTGATTTTAATACCAGTATAAAAACCTGTTTCACCTTGTAAAGCATAAGGTCTTTCACTGAAAGAATAGCCTTTTAGGGAATGGAAGTTATTATGAAAGTGTCTAAAATTTAGGGCTAAGTCGACTTTGGGGTCTAGGGAGATGAGTAAGCCTGAGGTAGCGGCGATACCACCAGATGCAGAACGAGCTACTTCTCCGAAGATATTAAAATTACGATGGACGATGTCCCAATCAAAACTTACTAAATGATTGGTTTTACCTTGAAAGTTATAAAATTGGTAAGAAGCAGGATTTGATTTTTGTAATTGAATGGAGAAATGTTGGTATAAACCATTGATACCTAAATTCATATTTCGTGAGGTGTAATGTAGCCTGCCCCCGGTTGCGTATTCGAAAAGGGTATTACGTTTAGAAAGTTCCGAAGGGGTACGGTGGAGCCCAGAAGTGATAATTCCTTCTGCGGTTTGTAAGGGAATAACATTTCCTTCTATTATCAGGGTATCTAATGAAGCGATAATAGAAGCATCTTGAGGAGTTCTTGCTCCGAAGGCGGTAAAATACAATCTATTTATGGCATACTGAACGGCTGTACCTCGCATGAAAAAAGATTCATTCACCGAAGAATAGGGTAGGATTCCTGTGTACATCGGTTTCACGGTGTTAATGACTTCACCACTTTTACCAAAGCCAAGCCCCCTAGAAAATACTAAACCTTGCCCGTACTGTAGATTAAAGTCACCGATTACAAGAGATTTCAAATTACCGAAATTTTTAATGGCAACATGCCCAGACAAAAAGTCATAACCATAATATTTTTTTTGGGGATTCCATAGGAATTGTTCACCTGGGTCTTTTTCACCAAGTAAGGAAATGCTTACGTTAGGATTATAACGATAACGAATTCGGGTGTAGGTACGCCAGGGGTTACCTAAATAACGGTTAGCAATTGTATCGGATAGTACATAGCCCTTTTCATTTTGTAATTCACGAGAGAACCTTTGAATAATTTCTAATTTTCCATCTTTCCAAATCTCGGATAAAGTGGGTCCTTTTGGGTGTAAGTTATTATTACTCAAATCTAAGGATTTTCCTGTAACAGTAATGTAAGGTTTAATTTTATCAAAAACATTTCTATCAAAACCGGGTACAGCTTGCAGTTCGTAAATACTTAATAGAGGGCCGTTTTTTCGTATATGGTTGTATAAATTATTGATTAAAATGGGAGTTAGAAAAGGAATTGTTTGTAATTCGTGGCGTTTGGCATGATTCAGGTCGATAGGATTTTTAGCTAAATCAATTAAAACATCAGTAATATTAGACCAGTCAATATCGGCGTCGGAGTTAGATTGAGAAGAGGCGTCCTCAATTAACATATCTAGATCGATGTTCAAGCTGTCCTGTGGATAAGCTATGGAGGAATAAAATAAAAAGAATAGCAGTGTAATTTTTTTCATGAAGGTTATGATTTAATCCGTGAATAAGATATTACAATTAGGAAGCAGGGTCTGTATTCTTTGGATTTCAGATTCGGGGATAGGGTTTTTACCGAGGTTAAGTTCTTTTAGGTTTTTAAGTTTACCGATATTTTGGGGGAGCTTATCAATTTTATTTCTTTGGATATGAAGAACTTGTAGATATTTTAGTTCGCAGATTTCTTCAGGCAGGAAGGTCAAGTCACATTCTTCGAGGTAGAGTTTGTGAATTTTTTTAAGTTTTTTGATTTCAGGGGAAACGGTTTTAATAGCACCGCCTGATAAATCTAATTTATAGACATTTTTTCGGTCTGCTAGGGCTTGAAGCCAAACGGTGTAAGTCTTTTTTTTAGAAAGTTCTTCTTCTGAAAGTAATTGAGCAAAAGCTAATTGAGAAGTATAAATTACATAAAAACAAATAATTAAGCACCAGAATTTAATATTTTTCATATTTTATTTTTTTATCAAAGTGGTTTGCAAATTAAGGAAAAAATTGATTTGAAGAAGAATAAAGTTTAATACTTTTCCTGTATGTTATAAACTTAATACAGAACCTACTAATTCTTTGGTGTAATTTTGTTTAGGGTGATTTAGGATTTCATGAGCCCATCCTTCCTCGACAATTTTACCTTGATACATTACTAAAATCCTGTCACAAAAATATTGCACGACGTTTAAATCATGAGAGATAAACAAAAAACTTAAATGAAATTCAGATTTTAAAGAGTTGAGTAGGTTAAGGATTTGAGCTTGTACGGAAACATCTAAAGCGGAAACGGATTCGTCGCAAATTAAAATTTCTGGTTGGATGGCTAATGCTCTTGCAATACAAATTCTTTGTCTTTGCCCACCGGAAAACTCATGGGGGAAACGGTCAAAATGTTCTTTTTTGAGTCCTACTTTTTCTAATAAATTACAAGTTTCTTGGAAACATTGTTCTTGGGAAGGGTAAATTTTATGATAGACCATAGGTTCCATGATAGCTTGACCAATTTTCATTCTGGGGTTTAAGGAAGCATAGGGGTCCTGAAAAATCATTTGTATTTTTTTTCGGTAGTTTTTTAGTTCCTTGTCTTTCAATTTATTAAGACAAACTTTTTGAAAATAGATATTTCCAGCAGTAGGATTTAAAAGTTGGACAAGGGTTTTAGCTAGTGTAGATTTTCCGCAACCACTTTCCCCTACTAAACCTAAAGTTTCTCCTTTTTTTAGTTCAAAACTTACTTGCTCAACGGCTTTTTTCCAAGAGATTACTTTGCCCCAAAAATTTTTTTGGTCAGGATACCATACACTTAATTGTTCAACTTTAAGGAGCGTTTCTTTTGCTTGAAATTTTTGGGATACCTCCATTTTATCAAAATATTCCAGGTTTGGCGGAGCTTTAGGAATAATTTGACCCTTCTGTACAACTAAAAAATCTTGTAAAACAGGCAATTTAACGGGATAAAAGTTGGGTTTGGGTCTACAATTGATTAAAGCTTGGGTGTAAGGATTTTGAGGATTATTTAATATATGGTAGGTAGTTCCTGTTTCCATAATTTTTCCGTTCCACATCACTATTACTTTGTTACAAATATCTTTTATTACTGCTAAATCATGACTAATAAAAATCATGGACATACCATACTTTTGTTGCAATTCTTTGAGTAAATCTAGTATAGCTTTTTGTACAGTTACATCTAGTGCGGTAGTAGGTTCATCGGCTATAAGTAAATCGGGCTTTGTCGCAATAGCCATAGCAATCATGACACGCTGTTTCTGTCCACCAGAAATTTGGTGAGGATATGCGTTGTAAATTCTTTCAGGTTGGTCTATTTTTACTTCGCGCAGTAACTCTAATACTTCGTTTTTGTAAGATTTTTTTTGTTTATCATGGGTTAAGAACATCTCTTCTATTTGATAGCCACAACGAAGGACCGGATTTAATGAGGTCATAGGTTCTTGGAAAATCATGGTAATTTTTTTTCCACGAATGGATTCAATTTCCTGTTCGGTTGCATTACGAATAGAAACACCCTGAAAAATAATATCACCATGCGTAATTTTAGCGTTTGGAGAGAGTAAACGCATAATAGCTAACGCCGTAACCGATTTTCCACTTCCCGATTCGCCTACAATTCCCAAAGTCTCCCCTTGCGATAAATCAAAACTTATGTTCTTTAAAACTTCTAAAACCTCCTGATTCTTCTGAAATTCAAGACTTAAATTTTGTATAGATAAAAAATTTGCCATTATTTTTTCAATAGCCAAAAGTACACAATTTATGGAAAGATAACTTATCTTTGCAAAAACATTTATGCGTATCCTTAATCCACTTTATGATTGGGCTTTTAAGTACTTGATGGATAACAATGAAATAGCAAAGAAATTTTTAAGTATACTACTCAAAAAGAACGTTATCCATCTTGAAAACC
>CALLNY010000088.1 GCA_938005475.1 uncultured Bacteroidia bacterium
ATGCCGCTGAAATCAAATTTAAGGATACGGAAAGCATTTCGTAGAGGAGTAGGATTTTGACCGATGTAGTATTTACCAAAAAGTTTGTCAAATTTATGTTTTTGATTGATGTCGTAGTAGTATTCTAAAACGGAGAGCCAAAGGCTTTTCCCAAAACGACGAGGACGTAAGAAGGAGACATTTCTTTCTTTGTTTCGTTCTAATTTTTCAAGAAAAGGAGTTTTATCTACATATGTGTAGTTATCCGTAGCAATAATTTCAAAATTACTGACACCAAAGGGGAAGAAAATGTTTCTTTTCATTTTTAGTAGGGCAAAAATAAAAATTTGTTTTAATGCGTGCATAAAAAAAGAGGCTTTTGATTTAAGCCTCTTTAATTTAGTTTAAATTGAAGCTTTTAGGTATATCTGAATTTTATTTTGCTTGTAAATACAATTCGTTTACTTTTTCCCAATTGACGATGTTCCAGAAGGCTAGAATATAATCGGGTCTACGATTTTGGTATTTAAGATAATAAGCGTGTTCCCATACATCTAATCCGAGAATAGGTTTACCTTTGAGTTCTGCGATATCCATGAGCGGGTTGTCTTGGTTGGGGGTTGAGGTTACAAAAAGTTCGCCATCATTAACGATAAGCCATGCCCACCCAGAGCCGAAGCGGGTTGTTGCTGCAGTAGCAAATTCTTCTTTTAATTTTTCGAAGGAGCCAAATCTTTTTTGAACTGCGTTTGCGAATTCACCCACCGGTTTTAATGGAGAGTTGGGGGTCATAATTTCCCAAAAGAAGGTATGATTCCAATGTCCACCTCCATTATTTCTAATTGCGTTTCTAGCAGTTTCCGGTAAACTTTGAATATTTGAGATAAGTTCTTCTAACGTTTTGTTTTGTAGTTCAGCGTGTTTATCCACAGCCGCATTTAAGTTTGTTACATAAGCATTATGATGCTTGGTATGATGGATTTCCATCGTTTTTGTATCAATATGAGGCTCTAAGGCGTCATATGCATACGGTAAGTTTGGTAATGTGAATGCCATAGTTCGAATATTTTGATATATTTGATTTTGCAAAGATATATATGATTTTTGATTTTAAAAAATTAAAGAGCTTCCACGGATTTTACTTCAGGAACCATTCTTGTTAATAAGGCTTGTATACCTTGTTTTAAGGTAATCAATGAAGAAGGACATCCAGAGCAGGAACCTTTTAAATGGAGTTTTACTACGCCATCTTCAAAACTTTCAAAGGTAATATCTCCTCCATCCATTGCTACTGCGGGTCGTATCTCATTGTCTATTAGAGATTTGATTTTATCAATAAGATCATCTCCGTAGGTTTGTTGTTTTTCTTCGTAGCCTTCTATTAAAGGTTTCCCTGATGTTAAAAATTCATGGATAACGGTTTTAATTTCAGGAATAATTTGTTCCCACTTTGAATCTTCCGTTTTGGAGACTGTGACAAAATTTCTTTTAAAATTATCACGAGAGAACATTACGCCTGAAACATAAGTCAGTGAAAATAATTTTTTTGCGAGTTCAGATCTTTCGGCACTTTCTGCATTGGGAAAGTCATAAGTAGGAAAAGGTTTTGAGTAATCTTCGGTAATAAATTTTATACTACTTGGATTTGGGGTTAATTCTGTGTAAATATTCATAATGATTCAAAGTCATTTGAAAATGAATACAAAATTACGAATAAATAAGTTCTAAAAAAATAAAGTGGTAAGTTCTTTTTTGAAAAAATCGATGGTAGTTTTGAAAGGGGGTGCGGTTTCTTCTTCTTTCATAGCGATTAAGATAGCATTTGCTAATTCTAGGGCGGGTTCATGGGGAGTATATTTTGCTGCTAAATCATCAATCAATTTAATATAAGCGTTCTTGGTATTGACCAGCATTTTCCAAGCAATAGGCGATACATATAACTGTTGTACTACATTATATTCAAATTCTTCGTTGATTTCTTTTAATAATTGTTCATGAAAATTGGCAAGGGTACGATTTTGGGGATTTAATCGTGGGAAAATAGAATACGGTTGTATTCTTTCCAAATATAAAACGCAACGTTCATACGCTTGTAAACGCAGGGGTAGCACTTTATCTTGGAGGTTTAGTTTCATTTTAGTGTTCGTTTCTATTTCTAATTTTTCATTTTGTAAGTAATGAATTAAGTAAGTAGCACCAATAGCCGCTAATGCAGGAATCGTGTATTTGATGAGTTCTAAAATATGCTCGTTCATACGATGGTATCAATAATTTTAAAATCAAAGGTATGTCCAAAATAAGGAGAATTATAAGATAAACTCCAATTATTTTCTTTTTGGAATGTCCATTTTTCCATAGTAAAGATGGTAAAACGTGCTTTACTACCGACTTTTAATTCGTTTTTGAGAATAGGAAATAATTGGTAGGGTTTATAGGTCAAGGTAGTGATAAGTTTTTCTAAGGGAACAAATTTTGCGAAGCAAGGAACAGAAGTTTGAAGGTGGATAATGCCGGGTTCTGCAATACCCAATTCTAATTGTTTATCTTCTGCAATAACAGGATAATGTAGAGACGCTATTCCTTGGTAGTCATTGGAATAATTTAATAATTGCTTTTGGTTTTGAGTATCCCTGTAAGGGGGAAAGACTTTAGCAAGGGTATTGTAATTTAAACAATCCTTATCATTGAAATAAAGGTAATTACTTGCTATATCAGCAGTTATACTAAATCCTTTATTTTTAGCGGTTTTAATGAGTTCCCAACCTTCAGTGGTAGTTATAGGAGAGAAATGTACTTTTGCGGGGATATATTTTAAGATTTCTAGGGTTTGAACGATAGTTAAAGTTTCAGAGATTTTCGGGATTCCTTTAAATCCTAATTCTAGAGCGATGCGGGAGTCATTTACTTGACCGTCATTAAAGAAAGGCAAATGGGGGTTAATGATAAAGGGTAAACCAAAAGGTTGTAAATATTGAAGGATTCGGATTAACAATTGGGGGTCGGTAATAGGAGAATTTCCATTAGAGAAAGCAATAGCGCCGGCTTGTGCTAACAAGCCTATTTCTGTTAGATCTTTTCCATTAAGTTGATGCGTTACCGCCGCAACAAAATGAAACCTGCTATATAAATTTTTGGATAGTGCTTTAAGTGAAATCAAGGCTTCAGGGGTATCAATAGGGGATAGGGGGGTAGGCATGCAAATTATATCTGTTATGCCTCCCGCTTTTGCGGCTAAAGATAAACTTTCTAACGTTTCTCGTCGTTCATCTCCAGGAAAGGTTAGCGGAGCATGAGTATCTATCCAACCTAAACTTAAATAAGCTCCTGCATACTCTTTTACTACGCAATCAGTATCTGATATTTCGTTTTCAATAGCATTGATGATTCCATCTTCTACTAAAATGTCCTTGTTTTGTAAGTGATAGTGTGATTCCGGTTGAAAAATTTTTAGGTTTTTTAGAAGTATTTTCATTTCGCCGCAAAGATACAAATTTTTAAAAGTTATCTTTTGATTCTTCAAAAAAAGAGGCTGACAAAAATGCCAGCCCCTTTTTGAAAACACGTGGTTCAATTTATTTCACAACAGACAATTTAAAGTTATGGTTTTGCCCATTGATTAGAATTTGAATATCGTAAATACCGTTAGATAGGTCTTTAACTGGGATTTCCAATTTTTGTTCTCCTGCAACAAAGTTTTGTTCAATCACTTTTACACTTTGCCCTAAAGTATTAAAAACAGAAACTTTAACAGTGGCATTTTCTTTCAAGAACATAGCGACGAAGGCAGAACTTTGTGTGGGGTTAGGATAAATGGAAAGTACCTTGGATTCGTTAAGGTCAGTGAGTATTGCTTCAGCTACGTTGCTATATTGGTAAGAACCATTATAATCCCATTGTTGTAAACGGTAGTAGTATTTTCGATTTTTTATTACTTGATTATCAATGAATTGGTAATTTATTGGAGTTTGTGAGTTACCATTACCTTCTACCCAGCCGATATTTTCAAATTGTGTACCATCGGTGGAGCGTTGAACGGTGAAGCCCTTATTATTGACTTCAAGTTGAGTATCCCAGCGTAAAGAAATTTGATTGGATAAAGGTGTGGCGGTTAAGAACATACCTTCCACAGGGAAAGGAGCATCAGAGCCGATAATCACAAAGTCAGAAAAATTCGTTAAAGCATTTCTGAAGTAACCATTAGTACAGGGTGTTCCTTCAAGTGCCCATAATGAAGTTGCGGTAGGTGCTTTGGCTACGGTATTATGCGTAATAGTTCCTGAACAAGTAGGAGATGCGGGGGAATTGGCTGTGGCATCAAAGTCATAATTACCCACAAATGTCGCATTCGTATCTACTACACGCCAATAACCTAAATTATTGTAAGTACAAGTATAAAGCCTTGAACATTCATTCAAAGAACCACTTGTATAGCTGGAAGCTTCAGCAATATAAGATCCAACCATGGAAGTAGCAGTTGTAGCAGTAAAGTTCAAAGTAAAAGGATGATAACCCGCTCTTGCACCGCCTGTTGTGCTTCCGACAGGGAAGATATAGGCACCGCCTGCCGCTGAAATATTTCTTCTTAATCTACCATTGATATAGCTTGCCGCACTGTAATTGATGATAGAAGTTAAGGAAGTATTCTGCATGAAGACATGCTGATCTTGGTTAGTTGTTATATGCCCTTGTGTTAAATCTAATTGATTTACGATGTTCATAGTAGGAGTAACACCGGATAGAACTACATTTCCACTAGGTTTATTAACTTGGACATTGTATAATAAATCGCCACCAGGGTCGGTATAATTTTGGGTTGCGTTACCAATAAAGATAACAGTTCCATTACCATGCAAGAAGGTTCCATTTACACCAGCGTTAGTGAAATGATTTCTTAAAATTAAATTTCTACCGTTACAATTAAAAGTGTTATTAACGGAGTTATCTATTCTGAATTCGCCGATACATTCCATGTGGTCGGTAAGTTTTACAGTTCCGACGCCACTTTTTTGGATTCTTACATTACCGAGGCTGTAAACACCTGTTAAGTTTCCGCTGATAGTTTGTAAAGCGGCATTACCCACGAAACGTGTTTCAGAAAGTGCATTAAAATTGGTAAGTGTACCATAATTAGCGAAGTCTCCGCATATTAAAAGGTCGGCGTTAGCTTGGATAGTTATACCTGCACCAGGGTTGATAGTAATATTTCGTACATTTAAAGTTTGTCCAGTAGCAAGAACGGGTTGATTAGTAGGTCCTCCAAAGATTTCTACGTCCGTAGCACAGTTAGGAACACCACAACCACTCCAATTTGCCGCAATAGTTGGATCTACACTGGTATATCCTGACCAAATGTAAGTAGAGGGGTCTGTTACAAGGTTCGTTGTTCCTGAAAAATCTAAATTGTAGCCTGTATTGTTTCCAGAGTAATTACTAATAGCTAAAATGTAAGTTCTATAACCTGATACAGTAACATATTGTACAAATCTATCGCCTCCAGCTCCTTCGCATTGGTCGGTAGCGGTTAAACTTAATCCTGTGGCACCTGAGGGAGCGGCGTAGCTACAGCGGATAGGTTGTAAAGTACCGTTTGCCATTTGAGTACAGTAATTCGCTACGCCTGTAATATCAAATAAAGCCCAGTCATAATCGGTAGAAGCCAAATTAGGGTTAATAACAAATAATAAATCCCCTCCATTGACGTCAAATTGGTAATACACCATATTTTTTTCTCCTGAGGTTAGGCAACTACTGGGGCAGCCTGAGCCTTTTGGAATATCACAATTTAAGCCAAAGCCAATAAATCCAGGGTCTCCCATGTTCATGGTTGAATTACAGACGGTAAGTGGAGCACCACAATCTTGTCCAAATACAGGGGGATAGGGTTGTGTACCATCCACAGCAACAATACTGAAAGTTCCTGTTAAGTCATTTCTTCCATCTACACGAATAAAGTAGGTGTTACCGGGAGTTAAGCCTGTTAGTAGGATTTCAGAAGAGTTTTGGGTGTTACCACAAGCGGAAAAACTTTGGTTACAGCCTATACTGGTAAGTACGCCGGAGCAATTGTTAGTAGTGCTAGAGAAAACTTGGATTTGGGTTTCCGTTAAAGTTCCGAGCAAAGTTCTTATATTTAATTGACCGCTTGCAGGAGCCACAACGGAATACCATACTGTGTTCATTGTTCCGGTTGTCCAGCAAGTGGGAGCGGCGGGTTCTCCTGCACTGCCTGCACAAGCATTAGTGCCGTAGAAAGGTACGCCTAAAAGTAATGCTTGAGCGTTACAGAT
>CALLNY010000089.1 GCA_938005475.1 uncultured Bacteroidia bacterium
ACGTTGAAATGTTTGTTGTACCATAATATTTCTCTGATTTAAAAGTTTTACAAGAGAGCCTTCCACCAAAGACTCAATCAATTTACCCCATTGCCCTACAAAAAGCTCTTCCAATTTTTTAATTTTTTTATCGGTTTGCCTCAGAATCCTATCAGTCTCCTGAAACCTCTCGGTTAAAATTCTATCGGTCTCCTGAAACCTTTTGTCAGTCTCCTGAAACCTTTTGTCGGTCTCCTGAAACTTTTCGGTTAAAATTCTATCAGTCTCCTGAAACCTTTTGTCGGTCTCCTGAAACTTCTCGGTTAAAATTCTATCAGTCTCCTGAAACCTTTTGTCGGTCTCCTGAAACCTTTTGTCAGTCTCTTTAAACATTAACCATATCTTTTCAAAGGTAAGTTTTTCTTCATTTGAATGATCATCCATGATAGTAAATTTTTACAAATATAATAAATTTAAAAATACAAAACCAATTCCTCAAAAAGCTATGGGAACAAATTTTTCATCATTTAACAGTTTCGCACTTTCCCCAGTGGCTCTATAAAATCCTGTACATCTTGCTCCTATAACGTTGTCTTTACTTCCACCGCCACCACATCTTCTCCGTTACTTGCTATTATATCTATCTCTACTTCCTTCCCCGTCTTTGTAGATACAGAACGCTGAAATGTCTGCTGAACATTTATACCCTTTTGATTGAATAATCTTGCTATCGAACCCTCCACTAACGACTCCCCTAATTTCCCCCACTGACCCACAAACAACTCCTTTAACTTCCTCAATTTCTTGTCCGTCTCCTGAAACTTCCTATTCGTCTCCTGAAACTTATTTTCTACAAAAATAATCAAAAACAGACACAAATTTTTCATCATTTAACAGTTTCAACTGTTGTAATGCGGCATTATATAAGAACAAAAGTAGTGGAAACAAAGATTATTGTCATAAGAAGTGGATTTTGACCATTTTTGTGAGAGGGTACTTCGTAATCCTTACAATTATACAATTATGGGCATAAGTTTCTAACTATCTTAATCTTAATTGTATTCAGGCGCTATTAAATAATATTTGACAACGTTTTCAGCAAGACCCTGGAAATGAGATATATCAGAAGCCTCGTGGATATTTTTTAGTGCACCATTCTTGTAACTAATCAGAATAGGTTCTTGGTCTGAACTAAAATAGGCTTGATTAGAAAGTTCTCCTGTATAAACATAAAAAGGTATATCATCCTCGGAAAGTTGATATTTTTGTTTAAAAAAAGATTTTTTATTTTTTACATATTTTTCTTCAAAGGGATTAGCTTGCATTTGTAATTTAAAGAACTTTCGGGATAGCAATCTGGTACATAAATCACTCAGTACTTTATCTTTTTCATATCGCCACTGCTGTACGGCATATAAAATGTTAATATCTTCTAAATTCACAAAACGTCCAACGGTTTCATCATCTATCTCTTGAAGTTGATTCAAGGAAAGAAAGTAACTCAAATTTTCATCTACCCAATGAATTTCATTTCTTTGAAATAACTGACGGACGCGCTTTAAGATATTCACGAGCATAGTTTCAGCAGTTACAGCCGTTTTGTGTAAATACACTTGCCAATACATCAACCGTCTTGCAACGATAAACTTTTCAACAGAGTAAATCCCTTTTTCTTCAACCACCAATTGATTATTAACAACATAAAGAGTTTTGATAATTCGTTCAGTGCCTACAATACCTTCTACTACACCAGTAAAAAAACTATCACGCATGAGGTAGTCCATTCTATCCATATCTAATTGACCTGAAACTAATTGGTGTAGAAATGACTTAGGGTATTTATTTTGAAAAATTTTGAGTGCTAATTCTAGTTCTCCTTTAAATTCTGCGTTAAGCCTTTTCATTAGTTCTAAGCTCATGGTCTCGTGGTCTAAATTAGGAATTAAGACATGCTCTAAAGCATGCGAAAAAGGACCATGCCCAATATCATGCAGAAGTATAGCAATTAAAGTAGATATAAATTCTTCGTGGGAAATATCAATATTTTTGTTTTTAAGAACATTAAGAGCTTGTTGAGTGAGGTGCATAGCCCCCAATGCGTGATTAAAACGAGTGTGCTCAGCCCCTGGATATACGTAAGAACTTAATGCTAATTGCTTGATTCTTCGTAACCTTTGAACGTACGGATGATTGATTAAATCTAGTAAAATGCCTTTCGGAACCTCAATAAAACCGTGTACAGGGTCATTAAATATTTTGATGGGTGTTGTCATACGATTGTAAACCTAAAACATAATCCAACAAAGCTAATAATAAAATAAGGGAAGTAAGAGAAATGGTAGCAAAAAGGGGTTGCCATATTAAAAAACCACCAATTAAGCCTAAAATACCTCCTAAATCCCGTATATAACGTAGTTGTTCATTGGTAGCTCCCCAAATCATCTCTTCTAATTTTCCTTCCTCAAATTGCCGAAGTTGTTTTTTGAACAAGTCTTGTAAATTTAAATTTTCAACAATTTCGATAAGCGTTAAATAGACCCATTCTTCTGCTTTTGGGATTTCGGTTTTAAGGGTCTGAATTAGTTCCTCTAATTCCTCAGGGCGACTCATAATTAAATTTACTACTGTATCAGGAATTTCATGAATTGTATTCTGAAGAACCGCTTGATATTGATGAGATTGTAAACGAGTATAAGTTTTAAATACCAAACCTGTAAACCCTTTTTTGAATAGTTCTTTAAGTTTTTTATCTAACTGTTCTATAAACTTTTTACGATTTTCTTCTTTTTCGAAATATTTAGTTAAACTTTGCTCAAACTTAATCTTTGTGGCTTTTAGGAACTCTTCGTCTTGCAATAAATTTTCTATTCCATTCACGATGACAGCAGAAAGTTTAGATAGAATTTGAGATTCATGTATCATAGTTTTAATATGTTCTTCGTTGAGGACGTGGTGGTGAATAGCATAAGCTAATTTATCGGCAATCCTATCTTTTTGAGCGGGAATGAGCCCTTGCCCCCAGATAGGACGTTTCTTTTGGGGTTTAAATAACATTTTAATTGCCAACCAGTTTGTACCGTAACCAATTAAACCACTCACACATAGAGTTTTAACTAAATTATGCAATGGAATCGGATATTTTAAGATATATAGGAAGTCATTGTTAGAGAAATCCCAAAAAATTCCTATAAAAAAACCGATTAAACAAATCACAGGTATAATTTCCAAAACCCACAAGAAACGAAATTTTTTTTTCTGAATAGGCGGAGCGGCAAGGGTCTCAACATGGGCGAAAGACTCCCATATTTCTTTAAAATCAAAATGTTTGGATAAATAAATTTTAAGAATATCACGAAAACGAACATTTTGCTCTTCCATATCCAGTTATCGAGTAAACAAAATAAAAGAGTTTTTAGAGTAAAACCAAAAGAATGTATAGAATTATTTGGAGTTGAGAAATTAAAACCAAATGTTAAGCGAGTAAATGATTTAGAGCGGCTTCTGCGGTGGGAAAAATAAATTGGTAACCCATTTCAATAGCTTTCTTAGGATAAACGAACTGCCCTTCTAACAAAAGCATAGCTCGCTCACCAAGTAAAGTTTTAATTAAACAAGCAGGAAGCGGTAAACCAGATGGTTTTTTGAGAATTTTTCCTAATATTTTAGCAAATTGAGCGTTGTTCATAGTTTCAGGGGCAACGATGTTTAGGGGACCTGATACCTTTTCATTATGAATTGCCCAGTCAATAAGATTTACAACGTCTTGAATATGTATCCACGGGAAACCTTGCTTACCATCTCCAATATGTCCACCTGCATAAAACTTAAAAGGAGGAATAATTTTAGGTAAAGCACCTCCATCATTGCCAAGCACAATTCCAGTTCTTAATAAAACTGTTCGAATAGGAGCTTTTAAAGCTTCTTTTTCCCATTGTAGTGCAATCTCTGACAGAAAATCTTTTCCAGCGGGAGCATGTTCATCTAATATTTTAGTACTTTTAGTTCCGTAATAACCGATAGCAGAACTAGAAATAAAAACTTTGGGCTTAGGTTCAGATTGTACTATAAATTCTACACAAGCACGGGTAACGCTAATTCTGCTTTCCAATATTTCTTGTTTATAAGCTTTCGTCCAGTTTTTGTCTGCTATACCTGCGCCCGCCAAATTGATTACCACATCAATATTTTGTATTTTGGGGATTTTTCCATTTTCATAAGGAAGATAAATTAGACCTGTTTTTTCGCTAGGGGTAGGTTTACGTGTTAAAATATAGACTTCATTTTTTTGAATTAAAAAGTGATGAGTTAAATGTTTTCCAATAAAACCTGTTCCTCCTGTGATTAAAATTTTCATATATTTATGAACATCAAATAGCACAAAATTAGTTGCAAAATTAAGTGGAAAATTTAGTTAGGAAAATGAAATTTGTTATAATTTGCAAAATAAAATTTTAGTTTTAGAAAAAGCATTATTTTTGTATGAAAATGGAAATTAGGATGAAGAAATTGACAGCTATTTTATTTGCAGTGGCTTTGTTAGCCGTTGGTTTTTTAGCGGGCTTTATGTTCAAATCTCCTGAATGGAAAAAATTTTTTGAGAATCTGGATAAATTTGAACAAGCAGTAAAATATGTCAATCGCGAGTATATTGAGGAAGTAAATAATGATGAACTGATAGATAATGCAATATCAGGAATGTTGCAAGGTTTAGACCCCCATTCTTTTTATATTCCTAAAAAAGAAATGCAAGAAGTAGAAGAGCAAATGAGTGGTAGTTTTGAGGGAATAGGTGTAGAGTTTCAGATTGTAGACGATACTATCATGGTAGTATCACCAATTGAAGGGGGTCCCAGTGAAAAACTTGGTATCCAATCAGGAGACCGTATCATAAAAATAGGAGATAAAAACGTTGCAGGAGTAGGTTTTACGAATAACGATGTCATAAAGAATTTAAGAGGTAAAAAAGGAACGATTGTAGAGGTAACAATTAAAAGACCAGGCTTGAATAAAAATTTAGTTTTCAAGATAGAACGTGATAAAATCCCAATTTACTCTGTAAATTATTCCTACATGATAAATGATGAAACAGGTTATATGAAGGTAAGTCGTTTTGCAGAGACTACGTATAATGAGTTTCGTTCTCATCTATTGAACTTAAAACAAAAGGGAATGAAAAATCTGATTTTAGATTTACGCGGTAATCCTGGTGGTTATCTACAGATGGCTTACTATATGGCAGACGAATTTTTGGGAGATAAAAAATTGATTGTATACACCGAAGGTCGTATTCCTGAATCTAATGCAAGATACGAAGCAACGGCAGCATTATCCAATTTTGAGGAGGGAGGTTTAGTGATATTGATTGATGCAGGTTCTGCATCTGCTTCGGAGATTGTTTCGGGGGCTGTGCAAGATTGGGATAGAGGTCTCATTATTGGAACACGTTCCTTTGGCAAAGGGCTGGTACAAACCCAAAAAACACTAAAAGATGGCTCTGCTATTCGTTATGTTATCTCTAAATATTACACTCCTTCTGGTAGATGTATCCAAAAACCTTATAACAAAAAAGCTAAAGAATATAATTTAGATATTGTAGAAAGACTTGAAAATGGAGAACTCTTCGACGAAAGTAAAATCAAACTTCCTGATTCATTGAAATATAAAACGCAAGCAGGAAGAACAGTTTATGGAGGAGGTGGTATCATCCCAGATGTTTTTGTTCCTTATGATACATTAGGTCGCTCCGAATATTTATCAGATCTATATGCCAATAACATATTTAGACTTTTCTCTCTGCGTTATTGCGAACAAAATCCTTCTCTTAAAACGCAATTCAAAGATCATAAAGAGTACTTGGCAAAGTTTGTTGTAAATGATAAGTTGGTGAAAGAATTTACGACCTTTGCGGCATCCCACAACGTACCTTTTGTAGAAAAAGATTTTAAAACTTCACACGAAGTTATAAGGACCAATTTAAAAGCTTTTATTGGACGTAATCTCTTCGGAGAGGATGGTTTCTATCCTACTTTACATCAACAAGATAAATTTATCCAAAAAGCAATCCAATATATGCCGAAAGCAATTCAATTAGCTAAAACAGGAAAATTCGAAAAATAAACCTAAACTACAAATAAAATGAACTTTCTAAATTATGTAAGCCAGTTTTTGGATTACGAAATCCTATCAATTGGTAACAGCTACAAATTAAAAGTTTACAATATCTTTTTATCATTGTTAGTTTTTTTTGTAGCAAAGCTTATAAAAACGGTGTTAAAAAAATGGTTAGATATTAAAGTAAAAAAACAAGATTTAGATGTTGGTAATGAATACGCAATCCTGACTATTGCAAGTTATGTTTTATGGATAATTACGATTGTGATTATTCTTGAGATTTTGGGGATAGATGTTACTATTCTTACGGCGGGTTCTGCGGCTTTATTGGTAGGAATTGGACTAGGCATCCAGAGTATTTTTATGGATTTTTTGTCAGGGATTGTGTTATTGCTGGAAGGAGAAAATAAAGTAAATGATATCATTGAATTTGATAACCGTGTGGGCATCATTAAACGTGTGGGCATAAGAACTTCCGAGATACAAACCTTCAATGATACAGCTGTAATCGTACCAAATTCAAAGCTCATTAACAACTATGTTGTGAACTGGAGTCACACAGACAAAACTGCTAGGTACTCTATCAAGGTTCAAGTAGCTTATAAATCTGAGGTCCGATTAGTTGAAAAGATTCTAATTGATTGTATCTCGGAGGATAGTAGAGTATTAAAAGCTCCTGCTCCTTTTGTAAGGTTTGAGGATTTCGGAGATAAAGGCTTGATTTTCAATGTATTCTTCTGGACAAAAGATATTATTTTGTTCGAGAATATACGAAGTGATGCTCGTTTCCGAATTTTTGAAAAGTTTAAAGAACACAATATAGAAATACCTTTTCCGCAACGTGTCATTACGATGGTTAATTCCTAAAAAGTAGTTTTTAGATAATTGTAATTAGTGTAATGAATGATAAAAGCCACTTATAAAAGGAACTTTCAAAGCGGGTTTATTAGTGACTACAGGTTTTATTAAAAACTATAAAATATAGCGATACCGAATCCACCGATGCGAATGGGGATTGGATTTACAGCTGTTGCAGAAAGAAAACCTCTCGCATTAACAGGATTAAAATAGAATTGTAAGCCATTATTTCCCATTCTTGGTGATTTCCAGTTAATTTCTGCGATAGTAGTAGGGGCAATATAGGTTTGAGATATTCGGTCTCTTCTTCCAAGCCCATCAACATAAGGTTGTAATAAGTAATTAAAGGCTAATCCCCCCCCTAATCCTAAACCAATTACTTGATCATTGAAAGGCGTTGCGTTATTTCCTACTCTAAAAAGTGCATAAATTGGGAAACGTAGAAACGTACCAAAACCTAGATTGGAAAATAAGAAATCAAAATGTGTACCCGCGGCACCGCTTATAGAAACTACATCATTGCTATGTAATAGGACATAATTCGCTTTTAGTCCAATACCATATTGAGATAATGCACCGTCCGAAAAGACTGGAGTTGTATTATCATCCCAAAAGATAGGTATAAAATCATAGCAGATACCCGTAGAAAAACCTAATTTATTACTATTTTTAGAATTATTTTCACGCAAATCACCTTGCGCTTTTAAGTTTCCGAAGAATATTAAAAAAGTTAATAACGAAGTAATAAAGAATTTCATATCTATTACCATTGAATATTTTCTAGTTGTTTTTTGAGTTCATAATGGGTCATATCTAATTGTACAGGCATAATAGAAACATAACCTTGTCTTAGGTAATATTCATCATAATCGAGAAGATTGGGGTCTTCATTGAGGGACAAATGCCCGCAAAGCCAGTAATAGGAACGACCATGGGGGTCTATTCTTTTTTCAAATTCTTGAACAAATTTTCCACGCGATTGTCTTGTAACTTTAATACCTTTTATATCTTGAAGAGGTAATTTAGGGATATTAACATTAAGTAAAGATAAAGGGGGTAGGGGGTTTTGTAAGACGTACTGAACGATTTTATGGATAATAGGGATACAATGGGTAAAATCGGCATCGGGAGCGAAATCCATCAAAGAGAAAGCAATGGCTTGATATCCTTGTATAGCGGCTTCCATAGCGGCGGCAAGGGTTCCAGAATACAATACTGAAACGCTTGAATTAGAACCATGGTTAATGCCTGATACTACTAAGTCTGGATTAAATCCTACAACACCAGTAGCCATTTTAATGCAGTCTACGGGTGTTCCTGAACAAATATACGCTTCACGGAGCGGGTCATAATGAACTTTGGTAATTTTAAGGGGTTTATCAAGAGTGATAGCATGCGAGGAGCCACTTCTAGAAAAAGCAGGAGCCATAATTGAAACGTTTCCAAAACCACTTACTGCATCTACTAATGCACGCATTCCCTTTGCTTGTATACCGTCATCGTTTGTCACTAAAATTTCTTTGATTTTCATTTCAAAACACAAAAATAATCTTTTTTATGTGAACTCCTACTTTTAATCATATTTGTAAAACTATCTTATTTTTGAATAATAACACCCCTAAAAGAATGTACATATGTAACTTAACATGAACTATTTTATATTTTAACCATTTACCATAAGGATTGATTTATCCAAGAAGCAAATAATTTTTCCACTTTGTAAGAAAATTCCATAGCAGGAATAGGGCTACTGTGGATATGATACTCATCCAAATCGTAATTCTCTTCTTTAAGCATTAAGAAAGGCTCTAGCTGATAAATTATAATTTTACCTTTTAAGGCTAACTTGTTTTGTTGCTCAGTAAAAAGTTTATTACTCATGGCAAAGACCCATTTTCGTTTGATACTGTAAAGATTAAGTTGATCAATGCAAAAAATGTAATCTAGGGGATGCTTAATAATAGGTTTTTGATGGAAGGGATAAGATTTGACAACGGTTTCAAATTGTTTTCCTTCATTTAAAAAATATATTTCTTGGGAGTTAAGATATTTCTGGAACCAAAGAGTTAAAAGTTGACCTAATTTTATGGTAACTGCTGTTTTTAAATTTTCATCAGATAGACCGATAGTATCGTTGATTTGCAAATAGGAAGCCCAGTATTTAGCTTGATATCCATCAATCTGTAAATTTTTACGAGAGACTAAAATGCCTACTTTTTTGTGTTCAAAATTAAGCTTTTGGGCTTCAAGTTTTGTAATGCAAAAAAGAAAACTAATAATTATGCTCCAGTAAAGTTTCTTCATAGAAATAGCTATCGGTTGTCAAAGTACGAGTTCCATTGGGATTGAGGTTGTATTTTTTATAATTATCATACCGTTTAATTTTGCCAATTCCCCTAGCATAAATTTCATAGGTATCTACTTCGGTTAATAATGAATTTTTGTTAAGCCTTTGTTGTACAAAGACACAGTGGGGATATGTTTTACCATTGATAATAACCGTTGTATCAATATTTACATAGGTATAATCTTCTTTTCCGAGATTATTCATTTCATTACCGTTCCACATATCATTTTGTTTGACAGGGAATTTAAGTACTAGGAATTTGGTATTTCCTTCAATTCTTTCAGCCCAATTTGCATCACGGTACTGGGTCCATAACTCATAAAAAGTCAAACTATCCAACACGTTTCCTTTAAGGATATTTAATCTACTGATAATACGGTTCTTCAAATCAGTTTCATTAGTATCTGTTAATTCTTTTTTGTAATAAAATTTAGGTATAGCGCCTTGCGTGGTATAGGTAGTATCCACTACTTGATAGATACGATATTTACCTTGTTCAATAGGATATAAATTGAGGTCAGGGAATTCATATTCTATTTTTCTATTACAACCTAAATGAACGCCGCAAAAAATTATCCACAAGCTAAACTGAACTTTCAATGAGATTTTCATTGGAAACTTTGCTCAAAATTAGCAATAAAAGAAGAAAGAAAAAAGTTTTTTAAAAAAAATTGCAAAATAAAGGTTACCTTTATAAGTTTCGCTTCATAAATAGACAAAGAGCAAGCAAAAAGTCAAGTATTCAGCGTTTAGTTATTTTGTATTGAGACAAGCCTCCTAATTCTAAATAATAGGAGGTTTGTTTTTTTGTGGATTAAAGAGATGGCAATGAAGTTAAAAATGGAATAAAATTAGAGTTGAGAATTTGGAAAAGAAAAAAATTGTTTAGATTTGCAGTTTGAAAGACCAATATGTTAGAGACATTAATATTAGCGTTGATTGTTTTATTTGTAATGATTACTTTGGCGGCGTATACGACGTATGCGGAGCGTAGAATATGTGCTTTCATGCAACAGCGTCCTGGTCCGAATCGGGTAGGTCCATTTGGGCTTTTACAACCCGCTGCGGATGGTCTAAAACTGCTATTGAAAGAAAACATAGTTCCTGCAGATGCTAATAAGACTATACATTTCATAGCACCGGTAATAACGGTAATGCTTGCTGTTTCTGCTCTGTGTATTTTGCCGTTTGCGCGTGGTGTCCAAGTTTTTGATGCTAACATTGGTATTTTATTTACTTTAGCAATAGCTTCGGTATCAGTATATGGAATTAGCATGGCAGGTTGGGCATCTAATAGTAAATACGCTTTACTGGGGGGGTTACGCAGTTCTGCTCAAATGATTTCTTACGAGCTATCCATGGGAATTTCTATTGTATCGGTGATTTTACTAACCAATCATTTTTATCCTGGTGCAGAATATTTACGATTAACCAGCATCGTAGAAGCACAAAAAGATGTTTGGTTTATATTTATCAATCCATTAGGTTTTTTTATCTTTTTAGTATGTGCTTTTGCGGAAACCAATCGTGCTCCATTTGATTTTGCTGAAGCAGAACAAGAATTAGTAGCAGGATTTCATACGGAATATACAGGAATGAAATTTGGTTCATTCTTCGTAGGAGAGTATATGAATCTATGGATTGCCTCTGGAATAATAACCACTTTGTTTGTAGGAGGATACAGAGGTCCCTTTGAAGAGATGCTTGGGGTTGCAAATTGGGATTTTATTAAACAGACTGCATGGGGTGTTTCTTGGTTCCTCGGCAAATCTGCATTCTTTGTTTTCGTATTTATATGGGTACGTTGGACATTGCCCCGCTTTAAGTATAATCAATTGATGAATATAGGGTGGAGATATTTTCTTCCTCTTTCAATCTTGAACTTAATGGTCATCGCACTCGTTTTGAATTTAATTCAGTAAGTAAATTATTTTTATAATTTTAAACTTTTCATTTAAGTTTTACGTATAAAATAAAAAAGTAGATGGAAGCGAATTATTCAAATCGTGTAAAAGATGTAATATCCTATAGCAGAGAAGAAGCTGTAAGGCTCGGACATGATTATATAGGCACTGAACATCTTTTGTTAGGTTTAATCAGGGAAGGAGAAGGTTTAGCGATAAAAGTACTTGAAAATCTCGGAGTAGACCTCAAAAAACTACGAAAGAAAATAGAGGAAATCTCTAAACCAAATACAAATTCTGTTTCGATTGGCAACATACCTGTCACAAGACAAGCGGAAAAAGTATTAAGAATAACTTACTTAGAAGCAAAATATTTTAAAAGTGATGTGGTAAGTACGGAACATTTGCTTTTATCTCTGTTAAGAGATGAAGAGTACGTTTCTGCTAAGATTCTTGCTCATTTTAATGTGTACTATGAAACTGTAAAAAGAGAATTGGAAAGTGGAGATGACGTTCGTTTTAGAACGAGAATGGAAAGCACTTCTGAACCAACGGGTGGACCGTTAGGTTCAAGTCATGAGCATGAAAAATCTAAAAAGACTTATATAAAATCAAAGACCCCTGTTTTAGATAACTTTGGTCGTGACTTAACTAAAGCGGCAGAGGAAGGAAAATTGGACCCGATTATCGGCAGAGAAAAAGAAATAGAAAGAGTTGCGCAAGTACTATCTCGTAGGAAAAAAAATAATCCTGTTTTGATAGGAGAGCCTGGGGTTGGAAAAACTGCAATTGCGGAAGGGCTAGCATTAAGGATTATTCAAAAGAAGGTATCGAGGGTGCTTTTCAATAAGCGTGTAGTATCTTTAGACATTGCTTCCTTAGTGGCAGGTACTAAATACAGGGGGCAATTTGAGGAGCGTATGAAAGCAGTAATGGCAGAATTAGAAAAATCTCCTGATGTTATTCTTTTCATTGATGAGTTACATACCATTGTGGGGGCAGGTGGGGCTTCAGGTTCTTTAGATGCTTCCAATATGTTTAAACCAGCACTTGCCCGTGGGGATATTCAATGTATCGGTGCTACCACGCTTGATGAATATAGACAATACATTGAAAAAGACGGAGCATTAGAACGCCGTTTCCAAAAAATTATGGTAGACCCTACCACTCCCGAAGAAACCCTCCAAATTCTGAACAACATCAAATCTAAATACGAAGACCATCACAATGTAATATACGATGATGCCGCTATACAGGCTTGTGTCAAATTAAGTGAACGTTATATCACAGACCGTTGCTTCCCTGATAAAGCTATTGATGTATTAGACGAAGCAGGGAGTAGAGTACATCTTTCTAATATTCATGTTCCTAAAAATATTTTAGAGTTAGAACAAAAAATTGAAGACATCAAAGAACTAAAAAATAAAGTCGTTAAAAGCCAGCGTTTTGAAGAAGCCGCTCAATTACGAGACCAAGAAAAAAAATTACTAGAAGAACTTGAACTAGCAAAATTAGCATGGGAAGAAGAAACCAAATCCCAAAAATTCAGAGTAACGGAAGACGATATAGCCGCAGTAGTTTCCATGATGACCGGTATTCCTATCTCCAAAATTTCTGAAGGTGAAGCAAAAAATTTGCTTGAAATGGAAAACTATCTTAAATCACGTATCATAGGACAAGACGAAGCAATTACGAAATTAGTACGTGCTATCAAACGCTCTAAAACCGGCTTAAAAGACCCTCGTAAGCCTATTGGAACCTTTATCTTTTTAGGACAAACCGGCGTAGGAAAAACACAACTCGCAAAAGAACTTGCAAACTTTTTATTTGAAGGTCCTGATTCGCTCGTCCGTATTGATATGAGTGAATACATGGAAAAATTCTCTATTAGTCGTTTAATTGGGGCGCCTCCAGGATATGTCGGTTACGAAGAAGGTGGGCAACTTACTGAAAAAATTCGTAGAAAACCCTATTCCGTCGTATTACTTGATGAAATTGAAAAAGCTCACCCTGATGTATTCAATATTTTATTACAAGTATTAGATGATGGTATCCTAACCGATAGCCTAGGTAGAAAAGTAGATTTCCGTAATACCGTAATCATTATGACTTCCAACGTTGGGGCAAGAGAACTACAAGAATTTGGAGGAGGTGTAGGTTTTGTTACAAAAGCCAAAGAAGATGCAATCTCCGAAACTAATAAAGCTACGCTCCAAAACGCACTCAGAAAAGTTTTTAGACCCGAATTTCTAAACCGAATTGATGATATCATCATATTCAATAAACTATCAAAAGAAAATATGCTCAAAATTGTTGATATTGAAATAAATGAACTTTTGGGAAGGTTATCGGAAATGAGCTTTAACCTACGAATTTCTGACGCTGCAAAAAATTTTATTATAGAAAAAGGTTTCGACGAAAAATATGGTGCTAGACCTCTCAATAGAGCTATCCAAAAATATATTGAAGACCCCATCGCTGATGAACTATTAAACGTAGAAAATAAACCCGGTGCAACCATCATCATTGATTTAGACCCAGAAAAACAATCTACTATTGTAAAAATTCAAGACCCTCCTTCCTCTAAATCTTCTAAAACTAAATCAAAATCTTGAATAACTATGCAAAGTATTAAACTATTGCATTCAATAATCCAATACTACGCATCAGAAAATATTCTCTATCACCTAATTTCCACTTAACAAATTTGCAGTTTTGTTTGATCTTTATTTTCTTTGCATTAATGAAAAAAGGATGGATTATAACTGCTTTAGTCTTATTTTCATGTAAAAAAAGCCCTGAAAAAGTTAGTCCTACAATCCGAAGTATCAGCGAGTCCGTTTATGCATCAGGCTTAATTAAAAGTAGAAATCAATATCAATGTTACCCCAAAGTAAATGGAATTATTGAAAAAATTTATGTTCAGGAAGGAGACTACGTAAAGAAAGCACAGGTCCTTTTCTCTATTGCAAATCAAACTCAAAAGCTAAATCAAGAGAATGCGTTGCTCAATCTTAACTTTATGGATATCCAAGCTAATCAAGGGAAATTGCAGGAAGCAAAGACTATGGTAGATTTAGCATATTCCAAAATGCAAAACGATTCTTTACTTTATGAAAGACAAAAAAGCCTCTGGCAAGAAAATATTGGTACTCAATTAGAATTGGAACAACGTCAACTTCAATATGATAATGCAAAAGCCGCGTATTTATCTGCTATCGTGAAATATCAAGACCTAAAAAGGCAACTGGAATTTAATTACGAGCAATCCAAAAAAAATTATCAAATCAGTAGAACATTGACGGGAGATTTTGAGGTAAGAAGCGAAGTAGAAGGGATTGTTTACCAGATAAACTATAAAGTAGGGGAGTTTGTGAGTGTTCAAACTCCGGTTGCAGTAATTGGTTCTGGTAAGGACTTTGTTTTAGAATTGCAAGTTGATGAATATGATATTATGAAAATTAAAAAAGGACAAAAGGTGTTTGTTTCAATGGATAGTTATAAAGGAAAAGTCTTTGAAGCAAAAATCACTAAAATAAATCCCATCATGAATCAACGAAATAAAACTTTTACCGTAGAAGCAGAATTTTTACATGCCCCTGATAATTTGTTCCCCAATTTAACATTTGAAGCAAATATTCTTCTACAACATAAAGAAAAAGCTTTACTCATTCCAAGAGATTTTGTAGAGGGAGATAGCATAGTCTTTTTAGCAGATGGTCAAAAGGTAAAAATACAAACGGGTTTAAAGGATTATAGTTTTATAGAAGTTTTAAGTGGTCTTAAACCGGAAGATATAATTATAAAACCAACGAAATGAACTGGAAACTAAATGGGCAGGTTGCCATATCTTTACTATTAGCGAAATGGAGGCAAACGCTTGTTGCGGCAATTGGAGTTACTTTCGGAATAACTTTCTTCATTACGCTTTTAAGTTTTATGTCAGGTTTGAATGATTTACTCGACGGTTTAATCGGAAACAGGACCCCTCATGTTCGTCTTTATAATGAAGTACAACCTAATGATAAACAACCTATATCTCTCCATCCTGACCACCAGAACGATTATCATTTTATTCGTTCTATTAAACCAAGAAACAAGTTAGCAAGGATTTATAATTATAGTGCCATTACTCAAACTTTAGAAAAAGACCCCCGAATTTTAGGTTTGGCTCCGAAAACCACTACTCAGGTTTTTTATAATGTAGGAACGGTTGACATTGCAGGTGTTATCTACGGTATAGACGTAGAACAAGAAGCAAAATTATTTATGTTCGCAGATTATGTAACCCAAGGTAACTTCATGGATTTAAAAAATGTTTCTAACAGTATCATTTTGGGAAAAAGTTTAGCAGAGAAGATGATGGTCAATATCGGGGATATCATACAATTAACTACGGGGAAAGGGCAACAAGTTAAATTGAAAGTAGTAGGTTTTTTTGAATCGGGCTTAATGGATTTTGATAAAACGCAGGGATATGTCTATATCAATACTGCACAAAAAATTTTGGGAGTTTCAAATAACGAAATTACCGATTTACAAATCAAATTAAAAGATATTACACAGGCTCCGATACTAGCAAAAGAGTTCGCGCAAACCTTTGAATTGAACGCTATAGATATTCAAACAGCTAATTCTCAATTTGAAACGGGAGGTAGAGTACGTTCAATTATATCCTATGCAGTAGGAATTACTTTACTGATAGTAGCAGGTTTTGGTATTTATAACATTCTAAATATGATGATTTACGAAAAAATAGACTCCATTGCTATTCTAAAAGCCACAGGATTTTCGAGCCAAGATGTAAATCTTATTTTCGTCATGATTGCCTTATCTATTGGCATTTTTGGCGGTTTTGTAGGACTTATTGGAGGGTTAAGCCTCTCCTATATTATAGACCATATCCCTTTTAATACCCCCGCCTTGCCCACTATTAAAACTTATCCTATCAATTATAACCCTAAATTCTATCTCATTGGTACGATTTTCTCGCTTATTACCACCTATCTAGCAGGTTATCTCCCCGCAAGAAAAGCCAGTAAAATTGACCCTGTTGTTATTATCCGTGGAAAATAAAACTATATTAGAAGCAATCAATATCACTAAATATTTTCATGACCCTATAACGGTAAAAGTATTAGACCGCGTAAATTTGACTATAAAAAAAGGAGATTTTTTATCTATTATTGGAAAATCAGGCTGTGGAAAATCTACTTTGTTGTATATCCTATCTACTATGGATACCAATTACGAGGGCGATTTATTCATTGACGGAGTATCCATGAAAAATAGAAGTCAATCTTTTTTAGCAAGAGTTCGCAATGAAAAAATAGGCTTCGTATTCCAATTTCATTACTTGCTCAATGAGTTTAATGTGTTAAAGAACGTTATGTTACCAGGGTTAAAACTTAACAAGAAATCTCCCAAAGAGATAGAACATGATGCTTACGAAAAACTTAAAATTTTAGGAATTGAGAAAGAAGCTTTTAAAAATCCCAATCAACTTTCAGGAGGACAAAAACAGCGCGTTGCAATTGCAAGGGCTATGATTAACGAGCCTATCATCATCATGGCTGACGAACCTACAGGTAATCTAGACAAAAAAAATACTGAAATCGTATTTGATATCTTCCAAAAATTAGCCACTCATTACCACCAATCCTTGTTAATTGTAACTCATGACCAAGAATTTGCTAATCGAACTGATAAAATTATTGAAATGCAAGACGGTAAAATTATACATTAACATTTCTCTCATCAATGCATCTAAATTGCCTTCCTATGCATATTAGCAATACTTTTTCCACTCTCATTAACTACACAAGTGTTAAGCTTAATTTTACTCCCGTTTTATATTTAAATTAGCAGTTCTAATAAGCAATTATGAAATTTATTGAACAGGTAGTTCAAGATATTTTAAAAATTCCAGATTTTTACAAAGATGTATTTTTATTTCCTACGAAACGCTCTGTTTTATTTTTTGAGCATAGCATAAAACAACAAATTGAAAATCCCGCTTTATTTCCCTTTGCAAAAAGTTTAAGGGACTATGTCTTTGAATTAACTGGGCTCAATAAGTTAGACGCTTTTAATTTAACGTTTGAATTCTTTGAAGTATATAAATCAATATTCCCTAACGAAACTTTTGAGAACTTTTTTATGTGGTCCCAAATTTTGCTTAAAGATTTTGAAGAAATTGATTTTTCTAATACTTCCGCTGAAAAAATTTTAGTAAATATTGCTGAACTTAAAAAAATTGATGCTTATGTGGAAAGCTTTGATAAAGAAAATCCATCAGAATATAGAAACAAATTTTTTTATTTTTGGGATAATTTATTACTGCTTTATAAAAATTTTAACACTCATTTAATCAAAAAAAGAAATTCTTCTTACTATGGTTATGCTTTAAAATATCTTATTCAGCTAATAAAAAAAAATAAAATTAGTATCAAAGGCAGAAATTTATATTTCATTGGTTTCTCAGACCTACAATTTTTAGAACTTGAATTAATTAAATTAGTAATGGAAAAAGGAAAAGCAAAATTTTATTTTGATGTTGATGAAATCTTTTTTACTAAAAATTTTAATAAAAGTGAAATTTATCAACTATTTGAAAAAATAGAAAAAAAAATCTCTATTTCAGTACCTAAACAAAAGTATATAGGCTTAAATCCTTTAGAAATTACTTTAGTTCCGTGTAAAAACTCTATTCAACAATTTAAGATATGTAATTATGTTTTGAAAAATATTATACAAAAATATAAAGATCCACTAGAAAACTACGCCATTATTTTAAATGAGCCTAATTCATTAGATGTAGTTCTGAATAGCCTACCTAAAGAACTTGAAGCAGTAAATATTACTGTTGGTTTGCCACTAGAAAAAACTCACATTGCAAAATTAATCGTGGCACTTTTTGAATTAAAAATTTATCCGCTTACTATCATTCTTCAAAATAAGCTATCTTTTATTTTGCATAATCCTTATTTTCAATACTGTTTGAACGAAGAGGATAAAATAAACATTGAAAAATGGTTTAACTTCTCTTACATTACTCATGAAAATTTAAATGAAATACCTTTCTTTAGAAATTGGATAGCCCAAAATTCTATTGCTTCTTCCATTACATTTCTTTTAGATTGGATTTTTAGTGATAATCAATGTAATACAGTTAATAGTTTAGAGGTAATTAGACATGAAGAATTTTATTCTATGTATCTATTTTTAACTAAAATAAAAAATAATTTAAATAAATTACCAACTAATTTAGATCTCAAAAATTTTCTATTGATTTTAAAACAATTACTTCAAACCGAGTTTATTCCTTTTAGTGGTGAGCCTTTAAAAGGTTTACAAATTATGGAGCTTCAAGAAAGCCAGAGCCTAGATTTTAAATATGTATTCTTAATGAACGTAAATGAAGGAATACTACCTAAATCTCCCGATTATTCATCCTTTATTCCTATGGAACTAAAGAAAGCCAATCATTTGAGAACCCCCGAAGATCTTGACGCCCGTTACGCTTACTTATTCTACAGATTATTCCATAGAGCTAAGCATATCTTTTTATTCTATAATCAAACCGAACAAGAAGAAGAAAGCCGTTTTGTAAAACAAACCAAAATTCTTTTTAAAACACTTGATAAGATTACTATTAACGAAAAAAATTTCTCTCTCTCCCCTAAAAAAAAGTACGAAATAAAACCTATTATTATTACAAAAAATCCTAATATAATGCAAAAAATCCTTCAAACACTGACCCATGGCATCTCTCCTACCAACTTAATCAATTACTTGTATTGCCCGCTGAAATTTTATTATTTGAAAATTGAAGAAATACAATCGGAAGAAGAATATGAAGATAATCTCAAGAGTAATGAATTCGGAAATATTGCTCACAATATTTTAGAAAAAATTTATAAATCATTAAATAACAATAAAATAAAAACTATCCCTTTTTTTGAAATACATAGCAAAAACTTGAAAGAATGGCTTGAAAAATATTCCAATATACTACCCGAATGGATTTCTGATGAATTCAAAAAAAACTATCCTCATAAAAAAAACGAAAGTAAAAATTATTTTTTATTGAAAGCTATTGAGCATATTATTCTCAAAATCATCGATAAGGATATTGAAAGACTACATAATCGTAAAATTACTATTTACGGATTAGAAGAAAAATTAGAAAAAACAATTGTTATTAACGGTGTTAAAATCAGAATGCATGGAAAAATTGATAGAATAGAAAAAGAAAATAAGAGTTTTTTTGTATTAGATTACAAATCCAGTAAAATAGGTAAAACAGAAATTGAAAATTTAAAGGTTTTTGATAGTGAAAATATTGCAAAATATAAAGAAGCTTTCCAACTTTTTTTCTACTCTATGTTGTTAGACCACCAAATTAAAATCAAGAACAGAAGTAATAATCATGATATTTATGCTGGAATATATAGTTTCAGAAAGTTAAATGATGGTTGGATAGCTCTACAAAATAATAATGATTTATTAAATTATAAAAAATTTGAAAAAGAATTCGAAGAATTTATAACATCTAAAATAATAGAAATTTTAGACCCTAATGTTCCTTTTGTTCAAACTTCATATGAGGCGAATTGTAAATACTGCCCATTTTTGAAAAACTGCGGCAAATTCCATTTAATCCAGCAGTAGCGTAATTATTTGACTATTGGGTGTATTTGTCTTTTGACAGATAGCCAATCAATAAAGCGGCACAACCACTTCCAGAGGAATAGTTCGCTTGAATAGTATATTGGGCAGTGGCTCCAAATTGTATATCCCAGAAATTAGCCGTATCACTTTCATTAGAAAATACTTGCTTTCCATTCATATCAAAAATCCTGATAATCAAATTATTGCCGTTATTAGATTTATTACAAGAAGCAATTCTGTACACTAAATTTGCATTAAATACTAATCTAATTTTCCCTATCTCATTTTCTACTAATTGAACGCGATAATATTGTCCATTAGAATTAAAAGGTTTTAATTTAGGAAGGCAAGATGATGCCCTTTCATCGCACTGAGCTGCTGCATTTTCTTGAAAAATCGCCCACAATACAATCCAGAAAAGTAGAGTTATTTTTTTCATCTTTTTAAATTATAGAATTACGAATTTTTTCAGTAATTTTTGAAATCCTTTTGATAGTATCGTTATTAAAAGCTAATTTAGTCTGATTTTCTATTACAGCTAATTTTTTTTCTTTTTTTAGTTCTGTTTTTTCATAAGCATAAGAAGCTCTAATTTTGTTAAACTCTCTTAAAAGTTCATTTAAATCCTTTAATATTTTACTTAATTCAGGTACCTTTGGAGAACTCTTAACAACCTCAATCACATCATTTAAGGAAAATTTTTGTTCGGCAATAAGAATAGCTAAAGCTTTATTAGGATTAGCCTCCCATATTTGGCAAGATATATAAAGCGCTTCTATCCAACCCCCAACTAACATAAGAGCAATTAGTTCCTCTTGATTATTTTTCTTCAAATATGAATGAACCTCTGTAAAGGAGTCCGTTGTAATAGCAATAAGAGAATCTTGATCATTTTGGTTAATTTCAAATCTTTTCATGAGGTCAGCTGTAAATACATAACCAATACCAATTTTATCCCCTAATTTTTGAATTGTTGAAAAATATTTTAGTGCTTCCACATGCTTCTTATAAACATTGGTATATGCTAAATCAGCCCCATAAACCCCTATATTTAAAGCTATTTGAGCTGATGTTTGATAAGAAGATACCTTTGAAACAGGATTCATATATTTGTTATCAAATCGAGCACCCGTTTTCTCTAAAAGTAAAGCCGCTTGCACTGGAGAAGGAATACTGTAAATCATCTTTTCTATTTTTGCTTTATCTCTCGGAGAAATTTGCTCCTTCCTCTCTTCACTCGACTCCATATTCTCCTCAAGCTGTGAGGTGGTTTTCCCTCCACAGCTATAAAGTAAAAGCAGTAAAACACTCCATAAACCCCATCTTCTAATCATACTCTTCTTTTAACTGCAAAAATAAACAAATTTTCATTAGGTAAATTGAATAAAATTTTGATATGAAATCTAACTAATTGTTTTTAAATAAATTACGCACAAGATCCCACTAATATTTATTTTATTAACCAATATTTACAGCTTAGTTTACTTTAAAGTGAAAAATTAATTTTATGCAGCTTTTGTATGTCTATGGCTATTCAGCCACCCTTTTTTGCAACATCATTGAGTAGTTCGCAGTATCCCTAACGTAACGTTGCCTACCAAGAATGACAACAGCTTCGGTTCGGCTTCGTCATCCAGCCCCCTTGAGTAAACCCTTCCTCTAAATAACAAAATTATAATAACACCATAAACAATTTGTTAAGTAATTGTTCATAAATTCTATTTTTTATCAACCAATACTACTAAAATCTTGTTAACTTTGTAAATCAACGCATGCAATCCTTTACTGAACAATTATTTGTGAATTTCAAAGAAACTCAAATTCTTATCAATACATTAACTTTCAAAAAGTTATGGAACTTCCTCAAAGTATATACCTCTTTTCATTTATCCCAAATAACGAAAAAAGCTATTCCTATTGGTTTTCCTGTAACACTTGGAGTAGAACCCACCAACTATTGCAATTTACGTTGCCCAGAGTGCCCATCAGGATTACGCTCCTTCTCACGCCCAACAGGTATGCTTCAAAAAGAACTTTTCCAGAAACTTATCGACGAACTACACCCCTATCTCATCTATCTCATCTTATATTTTCAAGGAGAACCTTACTTGCACCCCGATTTCTTTGAGCTTGTTCATTATGCCACACAAAAAAATATTTTTACTGCTACCTCCACTAATGCCCATTTTTTGACCCCCGAAAACGCCATAAAAACTATCCAATCTGGACTTAAAAGACTGATTATTAGTATAGATGGTACTACTCAAGAAACCTATCAAACTTATAGAGTAGGGGGAAATTTAGAAAAAGTTATAGAAGGAACCCAAAACATCCTTGAAGCCAAAAAGAAACTCAAATCCCCCACCCCTTTTGTAATCTTTCAATTTTTGGTAGTCAAACCAAATGAGCATCAAATCCCTGAAATTTATGAATTAGGAAAAAAACTCGGCGTTGACAAAATTGCTTTAAAAACTGCCCAAATTTATGATTATCAAAATGGTAGCCCTCTAATCCCCGAACAAAACCGTTACAGCCGCTACCAAAAAAATCAAGACGGTACTTACTCCATCAAAAATAAATTAGAAAATCAATGTTGGAAGCTTTGGTCGGGAGCAGAAGTTACTTGGGATGGAAGAATAGTACCCTGTTGTTTTGATAAAGACGCTAAATATCTAATGGGAATATTCCCCGAACAATCTTTTCAACAAATCTGGTACAACTCCTCCTATCTCCATTTTCGTAAAAAATTACTACATGGACGCAAAAACATCGATATTTGTACTAACTGCACCGAAGGAACTAAAGTATGGGAAAATTAAAATGATAAAAAAGATTGTTTTACCTTTTATTTTGTTGTAATTTTGCAGTAATAACAAAAAAAATGAAATATATTGTTATAATTTGTAATTTCGTCATTCTTGCACAGCTTTCGGTTGCTCAGCCTTGGCATAATCCTAACCACAATATTTATCAACGAGAAAAAGATTTTCTTGAATATTGGAAAGATAAAGAGATTACCAAAGGTTGTGGATACAAGCCTTATGCACGCGAATTACGCTTTTGGAGACCACGTTACAGTGTAAACCAACCTTATGCGGGGCAAATTCTATGGAATGAAGTCCAAAAATTTAATCAACAATCACAAAAAACACAAAGCCCACAAGGGAATTGGCACATCATTGGACCCATCGGTGAGCCGGCTCCCGGTGGAGGAATTGGAAGAGTTACTTGTATAGCTTTTCATCCTAATAACCCCCAAATTATTTTTGTGGGTACACCCGCTGGTGGTTTATGGAAATCTACCGATGGTGGTAATTCTTATACCCCCCTAACTGACCATTTGCCCGTTCTAGGCGTTGCTGAAATTGTCATCCACCCTACTAACCCCGATATCATCTATATCGCTACAGGAGACCGCTCCGCAAGTGACACTTACACTATCGGCGTACTAAAATCCACAGACGGCGGCAACACTTGGAATACCACAGGTTTGAGTTTTTTAGTTACCAGCCAAGATGTCATCAGAAGGATGGTCATGCATCCTGATAACCCCGATATTTTATTCACCGCAGGCTCTAATGGTATCTATAAAACCGAAAACGGCGGACTTACATGGGCTCTTAAAAGTGCAGGAAACTTCTTTGATTTGGAATTTAAGCCTGATGACCCCTCGGTAATGTATGCTGGCGGTAATGCTATTATTATGAAAAGTACTAATTCAGGCGAGACCTGGCAATTTTTTCAAACAGGTATCAATTTAATCAATGCAGGAAGAATAGAATTAGCTGTAACACCCTCCGAACCTAACTGGGTCTATGGAGTAGTTTCTCATAGGGTTACTAGTGGTTTACACTCTGTAATTCAATCTACTGATGGATTTACCTGGACACAACTACGAGATGGTAGCATTAACTATTTAGGATGGAAAAATGACGGGTCCGACACCGGCGGGCAAGGCTGGTTTGACCTCGCTATCGCTGTCAATCCAAGCAATAAAAATGACGTATTTATTGGAGGAGTGAATATATGGCGTTCCACAAACGGTGGTAACTCTTTTAACATTGTTGGACATTGGCAAGGTTTGGGTGCCCCTTATATCCATGCAGACATCCATTACATGGTTTATCAAGGTAATACTTTATACGTGGGTTGTGATGGTGGTATCTACAAAAGAAGCGGCGCTAACTGGCAGTCCTTAAACGGTAACCTGGCTATCCACCAAATCTATAAAATTGGGAACTCCGAATCCGATCCCGAACTTATTTCTTATGGATCTCAAGATAACGGTACTACAAAATATGATAACGGTATAAATATTAACATCAGAGGTGCAGACGGCATGGAAACCTGTATAGACCCCCAAAATCCCAATATCATTTATGCCTCACAATATTACGGTGATATTTATAGAAGCATCAATCGTGGAACCACTTTCTCTAAAATTAGTGTCGATACTGAAACCGGTGACTGGGTTACTCCTTATTTAATTAATCCCCAAAACCGATTTGGGCTTTTCATTGGTCTTAAAAATGTATGGAAATCCACCGATAGGGGAAATTCATGGACCCGAATATCTAATTTTAGTGCAGGAGACATGGTTGCATTAGCGGTTGCTCCCTCCGACTCTAATATTATTTATGCCGCTTTTCCTAACACAATCTATAAAACAACAGATGGCGGTGCCTCTTGGCATCTCACCACCTTAACCGCTCCCGCTGAAATTACTTATCTTAAAATACATCCTACCAACCCTAATCATATCTATGTAACCTTCTCAGGCTACCTCCCCAAAGACAAAATCTACCTTTCCCAAGATGGTGGTACTACCTGGCAAAATATCTCAGCAGGCTTACCAAACGTCCCCGCTAATTGTGTAGAATATCAAAATGGAAGCGATGACGGTATTTATGTTGGTACAGACATCGGTGTATTCTACAAAAATAACCAAATCCCCGTTTTTCAACCTTTTTCTAACGGATTACCCCGTGTCATTGTCAATGAACTGGAAATTCACTATGGAGCACAAAAAATACGTGCAGGTACTTATGGAAGAGGGCTCTGGGAATCCGATTTATTTACTAACCCTACTCAACCCCCTATCGTCTACTTCTCCGCAAATCCTCTTAATACCTGCTTATATCAACCTATTTCCTTCCAAGACTCCTCTACCAATATTCCTCTTTCTTGGCAATGGTCTTTCCCTAACGGTATCCCCGCTAACTCCAATCTACCTAATCCTACCGTCCAATATATCACCCCCGGCCTACACACCGTTAAACTCGTTGTTAATAACGTCGTAGGATCAGATAGCCTAACCAAAACTAATTATATCCATATTTTACCCGCAAATCCTATGCCTTACGCAGAAGACTTTGAAAACCAATTTCTTCCTGATACCTTGTGGAAAATCCTTTCTAATGATAACATCCAATGGACTACCGCCCAAGTCATCAATAAATCCGGGCAAATGTCCAAAGTAATTAAAATGCCTTGTTATAATTACTCAAGCATCGGAGAAATCGATGAAATTATTACCTCCCCCATCGATGTTACAGGTTATAAAAATGCTAAATTATTTTTTGATTTGGCCTATGCTAGGTTCAACTCCTCCCAATATGAAAGATTACGTGTACAAATTTCAACAGACTGTGGCAAAACTTTTTCACAGGTTTACAATCGTAATAACACCAACTTACAAACTACAACCGAAACTACTTCCGAGTTCATCCCAAATGATGCCAATCAATGGCGAACAGACTCCATTAACCTCAATAATTATTTAACCTCAGGAACCCTTATCATTAAATTCTTGGTAACAAATGGCAACGGAAACCATTTATATCTGGATAATATCAATATCCGTGGAGAATGTCAAACCATTGATTTTTATCTTACTCAATCTAATGATACAATCTACGCCGATATCATTGCTAATACTTATCAATGGTACAGAAATGACACTCTATTAGCAACTACTTCCATTCCCTATTTTGTTGTTGAGCAGAACGGTAATTATAAAGTAGTAGCCAATGTGAACAGTTGTACAGGAGAACAATCTATTAACGTTCAAGGAGTTAAAAATACAATCGCTCGGGACGATATAACCCTTAAAATTTATCCCAACCCCACAAACGGTTCACTCTGGTTATCCAGTACTAAACCCTTTATAAACCCCATTCGTATAGAATGCTGGGACCTTCAAGGTAGATTACAAAAATTATGGGACTACAACCAAACATGGGAAACTCTTGCTTTAGATATAAGTCATCTAACGCAAGGAATGTACTTCATCAAAATAGAAAGTAGCCAAAAAGTAAGTTGGCATAAAATCATCAAAGATTAGCCTTGCTACCTACCAATAAAGAACACTGGGGCACAAAAATAGGTTTAGTTTTAGCTATGGCAGGGAATGCGGTAGGATTAGGTAACTTCTTACGCTTCCCTGTTCAGGCTATACAAAATGGGGGCAGTGCCTTTATTATTCCTTATTTCATCTGTTTTCTATTGATGGGAATACCCCTCCTGTGGGTAGAATGGAGTATGGGGCGGTTCGGTGCTAAACATAATCAACATAATTTACCTTCTATCCTTCAACTCTTTGTTCAATACCGTTGGATTCGGTTTTTAGGTGTATTTAGCTTATTTACTAATATTGTCGTTGCCGCTTATTATACCTACATAGAATCATGGACACTCGCTTACTTATATTATGCGCTCATTCAAAAATTTTCAGGTCAAACTTTACAAGAAGTACAACATTATTTTGATAGTTTCAGAAGTTGGAATCATTATGAGGGCATTCTATTTTGGTTAATTACATGCTTATTAAATGTTTACATTTTAAGTAAAGGGATACAGAAAGGTATTGAAGCGACTGCAAAGTTACTTATGCCAATGTTAATTCTTTTTGCGATAAGTTTAGCCATTTTCGCATTAAGTTTTCAGAAAGGGGATTTTGGTGCCATTCATGCTGGGATAGTCGGCTTTGATTATCTATGGACGCCCGATTTTTCAGGGATATGGAAACCCAAAGTATGGTTAGCAGCAGCAGGGCAAATCTTTTTTACTCTTGCATTAGGTATGGGAACTATCCAATGCTACGCCGCCTACATGAAAAAAGAGGAAGATATCGCACTAAATGCTATGGCTTCTGGTTGGCTCAATGAATTCGTTGAAATTGTACTCGGTGCCTCTATCATTATCCCCATTTGTGTCGGCTTTCTTGGACTAAACAAAATCCATGAATGGGCTCAACTCGGTGGTATGGGCTTAAGTTTTAAAGTGTTACCCTATTTATTCTCGCAATGGGGAATCCTTCTAGGAACATTAACTGGACTTTTTTGGTTTGGTGCTTTATTCTTTGCCGGCATTACCTCCTCTCTTGCTATGGGACTTCCCATCACCTCCTTCCTTTCTGACCACTTCGCATGGCCCCCAAAAAAAGGAGCCTTCTTATTCGGTACGCTAATTTTTTTGCTCGGCATACCTTGTATCCTTTCTCCTAAAATCTTTGATGAATTTGACTTCTGGGCAGGATCCTTCTCATTAGTGCTTTTTGCTGTCATTGAAATTATTTTATTTTCCTGGGTCTGGGGAATAGATAAAGCTTGGAACGAAATCAACCTAAACGCCAAAATCAAAATCCCCTACCCTTTTAAATTCATTATTCATAAAGTCACGCCAGTCTTCCTAATTACTATTTTTATTGCCAATATCCCTGGCTTGATTCAAAAACTTATAGAAGAAACTACTATTGATGTAGTAATTGCACGGCTGTTAATGGTGTTATTGTTTTTATTAGGTCTGTGGGCAATTTACAAAACCTAACAAAATGAAACTTGAATCTTTAATTTTAATGCTGATAATCAATGGAATAACGATTTATTTTGTGATTAAATTTCTTTGGAAAGTTATCAAAGAGAAAGATTAAGTTTGAAGTTTACTAATTTGATGTAAGAGTTCATTGGCTAGTTTCTTTCTATCAAAATATTTTACAGCCGCATTACGAGCATTTCGGCTCATCGTAGTCCTTAAAGTTTTATCTTGAATAAGTAATTCAAGATTAGCTATAAACGCAGAGCGGTTTCCGAGTGGCGAAGCGAAACCACATTGATGCTCTCCTAGAAACGTTTTTTGCCAGCCCTCATAATTATTCACAACCGGTAACCCACAGGCTAAATAATCATAGAATTTATTAGCAGAATTTGCTTCTAATACTTTATAATTAGCTATCGTAGAAACTCCAATATCTGCATTTGCCATCATCACTGAAACTAACTCCTTGGATACCCATGAATGCCACGTAAAAGTTTGTGGTTTTAATTGTTTCATTAACTGCTTAACTTTATTTGCTTGATTTCCATTTCCTATTAAAATGAATTCAGCAGAATTTTCAAGCGCTTTAGCCGCATATATCAATTCCGATACCTCATTCACCTGACCCACTGCCCCTGCATAAAGAATTTTAGGTATCTTATTACTTTTTTCCACAGGAAAAAAAACATTGGGATTAGTTCCATTATAAGAAACTATCACCTTCTCTGCCGGGACACCATGCAATAAAATTTGTTGTTTCATATCAGGAGATAGTGCTACTATCAATGAAGCATGTTTATAAATTTCTTCTACTTTGGTATGCAAATACTTCAAAAGCAGTGGATTAGTTAGTATTCTCATTTGTTCAGGCACATCTGGCCATACATCTACCGTTTCAAATATCAAAGGAATATCCCATTTCTTTGACCATTTTTTCCCTAATTCTCCAACACTCGGTGGTGTGGAAGACGCATAGATAAGGTCAGGCTTATTCAGCTTAGTAATCAGATTATCAGCATAATAATAGAACTTTAAGAACGATATAATACGCTTTAAAAAACCAAAATAATGAGAGTAAGGAACATTTAACACATAAGTTTGTATACCATTAATACATTCAAAATGAAATTCTTTTTGATGAACTGGGTGTATTGAAGGAAAGTTTGCCGAAGATGTCAGCATGATTACTTCATGCCCTGCCTCTACCCAGTACCTACCTATTTCATATGACCTATTATTGCCGTAACTACCAGGTGGACAAAAATACTGATGTATAAACAGAATTTTCAATTTAGTTTTTTACCGCTTCTTTCTTGGTTATATTTTCAATTTGCTGAATAACCGAAGAGGTTTGGGATGTAGCATCTTTCATTTTTTTAGCTTTTAAACCCATCTGGTAGAAAAGAAGAAACAAACCATACATCGCTAGTACGTAACTCACAAACAACGCAGTATAAAAATGAGACCAATTTTCTTTTACGGTAAAAGAAGAATAAACCAACAGAGTGGCAAGCCCAGTTACCATGATATAGAACAGTGGAATTACTTTAATAGGTATACCAAGATAAGCAAAATGGTGGGTAGTATGGTCTTTACCACCAACAAATGGGGATTGACCTCTTCGAATACGAGCCACTGTTACAAAAGTAGAATCGATGATAGGAGCTAAAAAAATCAAGCCCGCAAGTAATATCTGGCGAGTAAAAATCAATTCACCTTCTGCGTTGGGTAGGTTCCATAAATATTTTATACCATAAAAAGCTAACAATGCCCCTAAAAATTGAGAACCTGTATCCCCCATGTATAATTTGCTAGGGTTCCAATTTAAAATTAAAAATCCAACCAGCGTACCAATAATACCTGATGTCATAAATAAATCAAAGTGAGAGAAAATAGGATTAAAATAAATAACCCCAACAATAGCCACTAAAATAGAAACCGCTACACTGCCCGTGATACCGTCCATATTATCTAACATGTTGATAGAATTTAAACAGCCGACAGTCCAGAATACCGTCAAAGGGGCATCCAAATAAATATTCTTGAATAACTGAATTTCATATCCCATTAAAACCATCAAAACTCCAATCAACACCTGACCCAAGAGCTTCAATAAAGGTTTAGTAGTTAATGCATCATCTACAATTCCTACAAAAAAGCCCAGACTCGTAATGATAAGAAGTGGTAAAAAGTCTTTTTGTTTTCCAAGAGAAATATCTGATAAATATAAAGCTAGAATTGCTGAAATTAAAAATCCTATGTAAAAACTTAACCCTCCGATAATAGGTTTTTTAGAATGATCCCAGCGCTCCTGACCATCATTTCTTAATGATAGGGCTCCGAGTTGTTTTGAAAACTGAATCAATATGTAATTTAATCCAAACGAAAAAATAAAAAGAGCAAAAAAAATTATACTACTACTCATAAGCAATGTTTAATTTCAGCGTTAATATTGCAAATTTATGTAGTTTTACGATACAATCCACAAAAAGTTTCAAAAAATGCACTTTATGTTATATCAATATATTTTTCGGTATATTTTTTTGAGCATATTTATTGCTATTTTAATAATTTATAATGCTACTTCTTGCCAAAAGAACAATGAATTTTTAAACTTAAAACAAAATATCCAATATACTGGCAAAGCGAGTTGTATGAGTTGCCATAAAGAAATTTACAATGAATTTATAAAAAGTGGGATGGGGCATTCCTTTTATAAACCCGGCGATTTTCCTTGGATTGAAAATTTTGAGCATAGTACCGTTTGGGATAGTTTCAGTAATTTATACTACGAAGCCTTCTTAAACCATCCTAATGAATTGTATATCAAAGAATTTCGTTTAAATGGTAAAGATACTTTATTTTCTAATTCATGGAGAGTAGATTGGATTATTGGTTCGGGAAGGCAGACCCGTTCATATATCATTGAAAAAAATGGTTTTTTATATGAAGCACCGATAACTTGGTATTCTATCAAAAAAATTTGGGATTTATCGCCAGGTTATCATGAAGGTTTCAACTCAGGTTTTAGAAGAGCACTCGGCGAAGAATGCATTCATTGCCATAATGGTTATAGCCCTTTCAGCGAAGGTTCAACCCATCACTTCCAAGCTATTGCCCAAAGCATTGACTGTGAACGTTGCCATGGACCCGGTGAAATTCATATCAAAAACATGGAAAAAGACCTTATCGTCGATGTTGGTAAGGGGGAAATAGATTATTCTATCGTCAACCCTAAACATTTAGACATCGATAAACAATTCGATGTTTGCCAACAGTGCCATCTGCAAGGAATTGTCGTTACTCAACCAGGAAAAAGATTCCAAGATTTTAGACCCGGTCTTAAAATCAATACTTTTTTTGATGTCTTTACCGTTGAACAAAATAATAAAAAAGAATTTGGTATAGCATCACATGCAGAACGCCTTAAAAAATCAGCCTGTTTTAAGAAAAGTAAAATGACATGCACTACCTGCCATAACCCTCATCAACCTACCGATTTAACTTTGGCAGTACAAGCCTGCTGGAAATGTCATTCGGAACCTCACCAAAAAAAGTGTAGCTTGAACGATAACCTTAAAAACTCCTCAAATTGCGTTCCTTGTCATTTGAATAAAACAGGTACTTCCGATATACCACACGTCCAATTCACTGACCATTACATCCGAATTATTTCCCGAGATACCGCTCAAAAATTATCCCCCAAGCAAGTAAAAGATATCATGATTTTTTGCCAAACCCAAACTAAACCTTCTGCTGATTTGACAGCACGCGCCTACTGGAACTTCTTTGAAACCCGTAATAATAATCCTACTTTTTTAGATACAATCCCAAAATATACCTTCCTAAACCCTTCATTAGAAGCCGCTAAATTTTATATTTACCGAAATCAATTAGAACAAGCCCAAAAAGTTTTACAAATGTTCAAGCCGTTAAACCTACAAGAAAAAGTCTGGCAAGCCATTTTGTTGGCAGAAGTCTATGAAAAACAAAAACAATTGCCCCAAGCTATTGCATACTACGAAAAAGCCCACGCCTTGCAACCTTTTCAATACCAAGCCCAACTGAAAGCTATCTTACTACAACTAAAAGTTTCTGATGGCTCTATACGTCACTTGGAAAAAGCCCTTGATAACTTATTAGTACTGCATAAAAAAAATCCACTAGATTATTTTGTTACCCTTAACATCGGTAAACTGTACAATGATTTAAGACAAGATAACGCATCAGAAAAATTTTTATGGGATGCATTAAAAATTTACCCTAATAGTATGGATGCACTCCTTGAATTAGAAAAATTGTACCAACGTCAAAGAAACTTGAACAAAGCCCAACTAATACGCCACCGAATTCTAACTACCCAAAAAACAAAAGACAAAATACAATAAAAAAGGGAATAATTAAAACTTATTCCCCTATACATAAACCAAATTTCCCTTCTATATTTTTATTCTTTAACTATTTTTTTGACCCACTTCTGCTCTTTATAAATCAATTCTAAGAAGTATACTCC